>JAGAWH010000210.1 GCA_017941505.1 Faecalicoccus sp.
GATTATACCCGTGAACGTTTTACTTTAGACGAAGGTTTGTCGAAGGCGGTTCGCCGTGTCTTTGTCGACTTATACAACGACGGTCTGATTTATCAGGGCGAAAGAATTATCAACTGGGACCCGGAGGCAAAAACAGCTTTATCCAACATCGAGGTAGAGCATAAAGAAATCATGGGTCATATGTATTATTTCAAATACAAAGTAGTAGAGACAGGTAAGGAACTTGTGATCGCAACAACCCGTCCGGAAACGATGTTTGCCGACCAGGCCATCTTTGTTCATCCGGATGATGCGCGTTATCAGGATATTATCGGTATGCATGCGATTAACCCGGCAAATGGGGAAGCTCTTCCGATCATGGCCGATGATTATATCGACATGGATTTTGGAACAGCCGTTATGAAATGTACGCCGGCGCATGACCCGAACGACTTTGCGCTCGCAAAAAAATACAACCTACCGATGCCGATCTGTATGAATCCGGATGGTACGATGAATGAATTAGCTCACAAATATGCCGGCATGGACCGTTTCGAATGTCGTGAAGCACTGGTTGCGGACTTCGAAAAAGCAGGTGTTGTCGATCATATTGAAGAGCACCTCCATCAGGTAGGTCACTCTGAAAGAACCGGTGTAATCGTAGAACCGTATTTAAGTAAACAGTGGTTTGTAAAGATGAAACCGTTAGCCGATGAAGTATTGAGAAATCAGGAAATTGAAGATCAGAAGATTCATTTTGTACCTTCACGTTTTGAAAAGACATTCAGCCAATGGTTAGAGAATATTGAAGACTGGTGTATTTCCCGTCAGCTTTGGTGGGGACACAGAATTCCGGCCTGGACCAACAAGGAAACCGGTGAAATGTATATCGGAATGGAAGATCCGAAAGATCCGGAAAACTGGATTCAGGATGAAGATGTTCTGGATACCTGGTTCTCCAGCGCTTTATGGCCTTTCTCTACACTAGGATGGCCTGAAGATACTGCAGACTTAAGAAGATATTTCCCAAATGATGTTCTTGTAACGGGATATGATATCATCTTCTTCTGGGTAGCACGTATGGCATTCCAAACACGTTACTGCATGAAAAACCGTCCATTTAAGGATGTATTGATCCATGGTTTAGTTCGTGACTCTCAGGGTAGAAAGATGTCAAAATCTCTGGGAAACGGTATTGATCCGATGGATGTTATCGAAGAAAAGGGAGCAGATGCTTTACGCTTCTTCTTAACGACTAACTCTACACCGGGTCTTGACCTCCGCTATGATGATACGAAGGTTGATGCCGCTTGGAACTTTATCAACAAGATCTGGAATGCAGCCCGCTATGTTCAAATGCAGATCGGCGATGAAAGACCGGTACTCGATCTTACAAAGATCAACAGTGCTGATAAGTGGATTTTATCCAGAATGAATGATGTGATCGACCAGGTAACAACCAATATGGAACGCTATGAGTTCTCTATGGTAGGAAATGAGCTCTATTCCTTTGTATGGGATGATTTCTGCTCCTGGTATATCGAGTTATCTAAGGCAGCTTTATACAGCGAAGATCCTTCTGTAGTAGCTTCTACAAAGGCAGTTCTCTATACTGTTTTGGAAGCCATTTTGAAGTTACTTTCACCGTTTATGCCATTTGTGACAGAGGAAATCTATTTATCCTTACCGCATGATAAGGAAAGCTTAAATGTTGAAACATGGCCTGAAAAGGTTGAGTTTGAATTTACCGAAGCTCAAAAAGATGCGATTGCCTTAACAATTTCCGCAATCAAAACGGTTCGTGAGATTAAGACGGAATACGGCTTAAAACCAAGTGAGCCGCTCACAATTGCCCTTTTGGATGAAAACGGAAAAGCGCTTGATCTTTCCAATGACAACAAAGCGGTTCTTGATAAGATGTGTCATGCCAAAGTCGGTGTATTACAGACAGCGGATGTATTATCCAGAACTGTAGAAAAGGTTGTTTTGAACGTGGCCATGGATGCTCTGGTAGATTTAAATGAAGAAAAGGAAAAGTTAACCGCTCAGATTGCCCGTTTAGAAAAGGAAATTAAACGTGCATCCGGCATGTTATCGAATCCAAATTTCTTAAAGAAAGCACCGGAAGCTAAGGTCAATCAGGAAAAGACCAAACTGGCAGATTTCCAAAATCAGCTTGACTTAACAAAAAAACAGCTGGAAGAAATTATCGAAAAGCTGAAATAAGGGATTAATTTTGGCTATATTTAGGATAAAAGTATCATTCTAAAAAAAATTTGTTGACGAATTATGAAAAGGTCGTTATTCTTATTTCAAGACGTTTGAAATAAACGAAGGAGAATAAGATGAAAGAAGATATCTTAGAAATGATCAACAGCCAAATGAGTCTGGTCATGGATCTTAACCAAGAACTGAAAGAAGTGCATGACGAATTTCGTAGAAGAGATTTAGTGTATTTATCATATATTTTGTCCAATGATGAAGAAGGCGTAACGATGTCTCAGATTGCCAAGCATTTTAAGGTGACCCCGGCAGCTGCCTCTCAAATCATCACCATTTATGAAAATAAGGGCTGGGTGGAAAGACAACGCTCTAAAACGGACCGCCGGACGGTTTATGTAAAGGTAACGGATGAAATTAAAGAAAAGCTCAACAAGAAAAATGAGGAGCAGCAGGAAAAATACCGTGTAATGATGGAGTATCTGGGACCGGAGGATTCAGAAAGTTTAATCCGTATTTTAGGACGTGTAAAAGAGTATTTACAAAATTTAGAATAATTAAAAAACGGTTGAGATCCGAATTGGATATCAACCGTTCTTTTTTATTTATTGGATTGGGCCATCTTTTCACGATACAGAGCACGGCGGTCCTGGGCTGTTAATCCTTTTTTACGGATACGGATGGCATCCGGTGTAACTTCCACAAGTTCATCATCGTTGATCCATTCCAGAGCTTCCTCTAATGAGAAGATTCTTGGCGGTGTTAAGAGCATTGCCTCATCACGGCCGGTAGAACGGATGGCGGTAAGCTTTTTGTTCTTCAATGGATTGACATCCAAATCAATATTCTTTGAGCTTTCGCCGATAATCATGCCTTCATATACCTCTGTCTGTGGAGAGATGAATAACTGACCGCGCTCCTGCAGATTCCAAAGAGCATATGTCATCGCAGTTCCGGTTTCCGTAGAAATCATAGCTCCCTGCATACGCTGAACAATTTCACCTTTATACGGAGCGTATCCGGAAATACGGCGAACCAGGGTTCCTTCACCATGGGTATCATTGATAAATTCTGTTCTAAATCCTAAAAGGCCTCTTGTAGGAACGGAATAAATGATCTTTACATAATCATTTTCTTCTTCCATATTCTGCATGGTACCTTTACGCAGATTCAATTTATTGATGATGGTTCCGGAATATTCACTCGGTGCTAAGCAGATCACTTCTTCAATCGGTTCTACCTTATGACCGTTTTCATCGACATGGAGAATGACTTCCGGCTTGGAAACTGCCAGCTCATATCCTTCACGACGCATATTTTCAATCAGGATAGAAATATGCAGTTCACCGCGTCCACTGACTTTAAAGCAGTCAGCACTGTCCGTCGGTTCTACCTTTAATCCGACATTGACTTCCAGCTCACGCTCTAATCTTTCCTTTAAATTACGGCTTGTCACGTATTTACCGCTTCTTCCCGCAAACGGAGAGGCGTTGACATGGAAGTTCATGGAAAGCGTAGGTTCTTCGATTGGGATGGCTTCCATCGGCTCGGCATGATCGATATCACAAATCGTATCTCCGATGGAGATATCCGGCATACCGGCAAGCACTACGATATCACCGCTGTGCGCTTCATCAACGTTGGTACGGGATAATCCCTTGTACACAAATAAGTTGGAAATCTGTTCCTTCTTTTCAAAACCGTTTTCGTTGCAGCGGATATACTGCCCGCCGTGTTTAAGAACGCCTGAATAGATTCGTCCGATACCTAAACGCCCAATATATTCATCATAGGCAAGTGCTGAAACCTGCATCTTTACCGGTTCATCATCTAAATCCGGATACACATCGCAATGTTTTAAGATCGTATCAAATAATGGCTCGATATTATCGCTTGGTGTATCGAGATCGTATTGAACATATCCTTCACGGGCAACACCGTATAATATTGGGAAGTCGAGCTGTTCATCATTGGCGTTAAGGTCTAAGAATAAATCGTATACCTCATCGACAACTTCATCGGCACGCTGATCTTTTTTATCAATTTTATTGATCAAAAGAATTGGCTTTAAACCGATTTCCAAAGCCTTGCTTAAAACAAACCGCGTTTGGGGCATAGGGCCTTCACTGGCATCGACCAGAAGGATTACCGTATCAACCGTGCGGATGATTCGTTCAACTTCGCTGGAGAAGTCTGCATGACCCGGTGTATCTACAATATTGATTTTTACACCCTTGTGGATGACGGAACAGTTCTTGGAATAAATGGTAATTCCTCTTTCGCGTTCCAGATCGTTGGAATCCATGATGCAGTCTACAACTTCTTCGTTGTCTCTGAAAACATCACTCTGTCTGAGAAACGCATCGACCAATGTACTTTTTCCGGCATCGACATGGGCGATGACGGCAATATTCAGTATTTTTTCTTTTTCTGCCATTTTTCTTCTTCTTTCTTCTTTCACAAAAAACAGTGTAATTATAAAGCAGAGTAAAAAAAAATACAATTGATTATGGTATAATGAGCCGGAAAGGGAGGATTATTCAATGCAAATACGATATTTTAGAGAATATTCACATCACTTGGATCGCTTTATGGAATTCAAAATGTATGGACATGCAGGAAAAATGTGTGTTGTGTTCCCGTGTCAGGATGGACGCTTCTTTGAGTGGGAAGACAGACATATGTTTGAATTGGTGGAAGATTTAATTGACCAGGGAAGAATTCAATTTGTGACAGTTGATTCCATTGATAAGGAAACATGGTCAGCTTATGGCGATACCGGTCATAGAATGTGGCTGCAGGAATGCTGGGTACATTATGTAATGGAAGAATTAATTCCAAGTGCGTTATATAAAGCAGGACTTCCGGAAGATTCAAAATGTATGACAATGGGAGCTTCTATGGGAGGAACGCATGCGGCTAACTTCTTCTTCCGTTTCCCGGAACGTTTTGATAAGGTATTAGGTATTTCCGGTGTCTATGATATGGAAAGTTATTTCTATGGCCAGTTTGATGAAAACAGCTATAAAAATGATCCATGTGCCTATTTATCCGGAATGGATCCAAATCATTACTTCATTCAGTTATATAACCAGTCTCAGATCATTTTAACCTGCGGTCAGGGAGCCTGGGAAAACGAGACAAAAGACAGCTTGTTTAAATTAAGAGATATTTTAAATGCGAAAGGAATTCATGCCTGGATTGATTTCTGGGGATATGATGTTAACCATGACTGGCCTTGGTGGGAAGTCATGATCAAATATTTCCTTCCACAGATGGTTTAAGAGATGTTTGCGCATCTCTTTTTTGCTGCAAATAAAAAACCGGAATTATTTCCGGTTAGCCTACAAGTACTACATCATGGATGTCTGGTACTTCATCCATTAATAATAATTTAATACCGCTGGAAAAATCTTCTATCGCCATCATGCATCCGGCGCATGCCCCGCGGAAAGAAACATAAACATTGGCATCTTCATCGACACCTAACAGTTCAACATCTCCTCCATCCTGCTGGATGTAAGGACGAATCTTGTTTAATGTCTGCTCAATCAATTCCTCATCCGGCATGTTTTTATTGTTGTCAACCATATATAGTCATCTCCTTATCTATCCTAGAAATATTGGTACAAAAATAAATGGAATAATAAGACCGACAAAGAATCCTCCGATAACCTCAATGATCTTATGTCCGAGAATTTCTTTTAATTTCTCTTCATAAATCGGATCATCAAGAGGAAGGGTTGTCATTTCTTTAAGGTCTTTGATCAAGTGCTGGGTCAACTCAATATTTTTCCCGGAATAATAACGTACATGACACGCATCATACATTACGATAAAGGAAAATATCGCTGTAACCGCAAACAGTGCGGAATCGAATCCTTCCTGGATGCCGATGGCAAGGGTCAAAGCTGTCACAGTCGAACTGTGAGAGCTTGGAAACCCACCGCTGGCAATGACCTGGTGAAAGTCCCATTTTCCAAAGCGATAATAATATACTATAGTTTTTGCCACCTGCGCTACTATATTGCTCAAAAGGGCGGTAAATAACGGATATAAAGATGAAGGTAACATAGAATCCTCCTTCGCCAAGACATTATAGCACATGTTAATTCAAGTAGTATTTATAAATGCCAGGATTTTATGATGTAAGTTGGAACTAACTAAAAGAAAGTAATCCCTCTAAACATTCCCTTTAAAAAAGACAAAAAAAAACATATAATATTAAATAGGTTAAAATGCAATAATTAAGGAGGAAATATATTCATGGCAAAAGAATTTATGTCAATGGATGGTAATACCGCTGCGGCTCATAACGCCTATGCGCTTACCGAATTAAGCTGTATTTATCCTATTACTCCATCTTCTCC
>JAGAWH010000211.1 GCA_017941505.1 Faecalicoccus sp.
AACAGTAAATTATATATCTCTGGAACGAAATCCCAATGCCAAGGAAATCAAAGACCTGGCTTCAGCTGCCGTACTTATGGCAAGCATAGGTGCTGCTGTTATAGGATTGCTTGTTTTTGTACCAAAGATATTGTAGGAGGAACTATGGAATATAAATCAGGATTTATTGCGATCATCGGAAGACCGAATGCAGGAAAAAGTACATTGTTAAATGCCTTAATTGAAGAAAAAGTTGCGATTATGTCGGATAAGCCAAATACAACCCGCAATAATATTGCGGGTATATTAACGACAGATGAAGCCCAATATGTATTCATGGATACACCGGGTATCCACAAGCCGCAGCAACAGTTAGGCCGTGTATTAAATAAAAACGCTTATATTGCGATGGAAGACAGCGATCTTATCGGCTGGATCATTGATGGCACACAAAGCTTTGGCAAGGGGGATGAATTCATCTTAAACCGCTTAAAAGAGCTTCATAAACCGGTTTTACTGCTGGTCAATAAGATTGATAAACTCGATAAAAAGAAGATGATGAAGGTTTTGATGGATTGGTCCAACCGCTATTCCTTTAATGAAATCATTCCGATCAGTGCTTTGGAAAAAGACAATATCGATGAGCTTTTGAAGGTTTTCTATAATTATCTTCCGGAAGGTCCGGCATTATTTCCATCCATGATGAAAAGTGACCACGATCTCAACTTCCAGATGACAGAGATTGTTCGTGAAAAGATATTGTTCCACACCAGAGAGGAAATTCCTCACAGTGTAGCGGTGGTTCTGGATGCGCGTAATACCGATCAAATTCCTGAGCATATTCAAATGACCATCATTGTGGACAGGGATTCTCAAAAGGGAATCTTAATCGGCAATCAGGGATCTATGATCAAAAAGATTCGCTTAGAGGCACAGAAGGAATTGAAACAGAAATTAGGTCATGCGGTGGATTTGGAGTTATATGTCCGTACCGAGCGTAACTGGCGCAATAAGGATCAGAAAATCAAGGAATTCGGATTGGATGAACTAAACGATGAATAGTATTGAAGGAATCGTTATTCGTAATGAAGATTATAAGGATGCCGATGGTTTAATTGATCTTGTCACACCTCAAAAAGTGATCACGGTAAGGGCAAAGGGAATCCGCAAAGCACAGAGTAAAAATCGGATGATCTGCCAGCCGTTTTCAAGCGTAGAGTGGATGATTGAGGATAGAGGTTCTTTACCACTTTTAATTAATGGAAGAGTGAAGCATTTCTATCACTGCCTGCAAAGCGACTTATCCGCCCAGGCTTTATGTATGGTGCTTCGGGACTGTATGCTTCGCTTTGGATCTTCCCCGGAGATTTTCAACTGCTTTGAAATGGTATTATCATCGCTTGAAAAGAAAGATTCAAAGGCTTATACATGGTCTGTTCTTCTACTAAAGGAAATCCTGATCCATGAAGGAATTCAGCCGTATACCGATGGTTGTGTTTTCTGTCGCAGAAAAGACAAGCTAGCCTCACTTTCTATGAAGCAGGGTGGCTTTTTATGTAAGGAGCATATGCTTGGATCGGATAAGAAGATGTCACGTGATGAATTGCTTCGCATTTATTCATTATTTCATGTTACGGAAAAAGATATTCAGCGCTTTGTTGATACATATCCATTTACCATGGAGGATATTATATATTGGTCAAAATGGATTGAACATTATTCGCATATATCCTTGCGGAGCATCCGTTTTTTAGAAACTGTATCCGCTATGAATTAACAATCAATAAACCGTGTGGCATTTCTTTCCATATTTTTGTATAATAATAAATAGTTATTTTTAGGAGGTTCAAAATGGCCAAATTATCCAGAACGTTAAAGTATCAAGACTTAAGAGATAAGATAGATGAAGAAACCAGTATCACTCCCATTCCTAGTGAACCGGTCTCTGAAAAACAGACGGTAACTGAGCCGGGCAAACCATCTCATGCCAATAAACCGCTTCATCCTCATGAAGAAGTTCGCGTAAAACCAAATACACTTTCCAATACGGGCAGAAACCCATTGATGGATGGCGTTCTTGATGAGGTGAAACAATACAATATTGAAAAAGGTACCCGTTATTCAACGGATACACAGATCAATATTTTAAAGCAGTTTGAAGACGGCAATTTCCAGAAGCGTAACCAGCATATTATGCCGATGGAAGAAGAGACCGAGCTAGCCGGTTCTACGATGCAGATTCCGGTTTCACAAAGTGAAGAGGGAATTCCGGCTTACCTGCCAAATCAGCGTTTAACCAGAATGAATCCAATCACTCTGGAAGAAAAAGAAGAACCGGAAGTGCAGCCTGTACCGGAAAAAGAACCGGAAGCAGATGAAGATACCATCGAAACACCGAAGATTGAATCCCATGTTGCACCGGTATTTAATGAAGATACAGCAGAAATGGAAGAAATTGATACGGCATCGATTATTCACGATAATTTTATGCCGGAAATCAAAGCCGATGAGCATGCCGATACCGATAAATTAACGGTATCTTCTCCATCTGCCGGCTCCTTTATCAGCTATTCTGATGAAGTTAAATTCATGGATGAAGAAGAAGAGGAAATCGATTACAGCCGTCCGCGCAAGACAAAACGCAAAAAGACAAAGATTCGCTCAGATAAGCCGATTGATACCAGTGATATGCCATCTGCCAAGATCCGCATGGTGGCATCGGATGTAGAAACGGTTGAACATCAGCCTCGTTCAAAGGGCAGTGTCATTGTCAATACTTTACTGGTAGTTATGATCTTACTGTTGATTGCTGCGATTGGTTTTGTGATTTATCTGTTTAAATCGATGTTAGGATAAGTATGAAAAAATTTAATGTTGCGATTGACGGACCCAGCGGTGTAGGTAAAAGCACGATCGCAAAGGCGGTCGCAGAAAAGTACGGTATGGTTCATCTGGATACCGGAGCTATGTACCGCTGTGTTGCGTATTATTTAAAAAACAATCCGGTAAACCTGGATGATGATAAAGCTTTAAAAGAAAAGCTGGATGAGATCCATATCCGCTTTGATGGAAAAGAAGTTTATTTAAATGATGTCAATGTATCCAAGGAAATTCGTGATAATGAAATTTCCATGTATGCATCAAAGACTTCTTCTTATCCATTGGTTCGGGAAAAATTAGTTGCCCTTCAGCAGCAGATTACTGCCGATAAAGGGTATATCGTTGATGGACGGGATATCTGCTCCGTTGTTTTGCCGAATGCAGAAGTAAAGATCTACATGGATGCTTCAGCGGATGCACGTGCCCAAAGGCGTTACAAGGAATATCTTTCCAAAAATGTGGATGTAAAGTATGAAGATATTTTAAGAGATATCAAACAGAGAGATTATCAGGATATGCATCGTGAAATCTCACCGTTAGTAAGAACAGAAGATGCAGCTTATATCGATACCTCAGAATTAAATATTGACCAGGTTATCGAAGCTGTAGATAACGTTATTAAAAGTAAGATTTAAAATAGAATAGGAGGTTCGCTTTATGATTCGTGGAACAGCTGCCATCGTGGGACGCCCCAATGTCGGAAAATCTACTATCTTTAACCGATTAATCGGTCAGAGAAAAAGTATTGTAGATGATACTCCGGGTGTTACAAGAGACCGTATCTACGGAGAAGTGGAGTGGCTTACCCAGACTTTCCGATTGATTGATACTGGTGGAATTCAGATCGAAGACCAGGAATTTGCCGGTGAAATCAATATGCAGGTAGATATTGCGATTGAAGAGGCGGATGTGATTATCTTTTTAACTTCCGCTAAAGAAGGGGTAACCACCGATGATACGGTGATTGCCAAAAAACTGCTCCGTTCCGGAAAACCGGTTCTGTTAGCGGTGAATAAAGTAGACAATGAGCAGGATCAGATGGCTGCTTATGAATTTTACGGACTTGGCTTTGATGAATTATTTATGGTTTCGGGTTCCCATGGTATAGGCTTTGGTGATCTGATGGATGCCATTATTGAAAAAATGCCGGAAAAGGGAATTAAGCCTTATGAAGGCATTACCTCTTTTTGTGTCATCGGCCGTCCAAATGTTGGAAAAAGCTCCCTTGTCAATGCGATATTAAATGATCAGAGAGTTATTGTATCCGATATTGAAGGTACAACCCGGGATGCGATTGATACGCCGTTTACTTATAACGGTACCGAATATATGATTATTGATACAGCCGGCATCCGCAAGCGGGGAAAGATCTATGAAGATATTGAAAAATATTCAATTTTACGAGCTTTAGGAGCCATTGACCGCTCCAATGTAGTGCTCTTTTTGATTGATGGTGAAGCAGGCATTCGCGACCAGGATAAACATGTTGCCGGTCTTGCACATGATGCCGGCAAGGGTGTAATTATCGTATACAATAAATGGGATACAGTAGACAAGGATGAAACGACGATGAATAAGATTATCAAGGAAATCCGTGCTCAATTTGTATATTTAGATTACGCGCCGATTGCCTTTACATCGGCATTAACAGGAAGCCGTGTCGCGCAATTGATTCCGTTGATTGATGAAGTTCATGATGCGTGTACGATGCGGGTTCCGACTAATGTATTAAATGATGTTGTGCTGGATGCACAGATGATGAATCCGGCAAAACCGCATAACGGAAAACAGATGCGTATTTATTATGCATCCCAGGTCAGTGTAGAGCCACCGACTTTTGTGCTCTTTGTCAATGACCCGGAACTTCTCCATTTTAGTTATAAGCGTTATATTGAAAATAAGATCCGTGAAGCCTTTGACTTTACGGGAACTCCAATCCATATCATCGCAAGAAAGCGATCCTAGGAGGTACTATGAAAACAGTTGTTGTAGGAAGCGGAAGCTGGGGAACTGCCTTAGCTCAAGTATTAGCTGACAATGAACAGAATGTTATGGTTTATGGTATCGATGAAAAAGAAGTAAGTGATATCAACTACAATCATCGTAATTCCAAATATTTTGAGGATGTACCGATTAATCCGGCTGTTAGAGCTACTACCGATATTAATTGTGTAAAAGATGCAGATATCGTATTATTGGCAGTACCTACCATTGCCATTGATCCAATCTGTCAGCAGATCAATCCATTACTTACAAAGAAAACGATCATAATCAATGTATCCAAGGGATTTCATCCGACGACCAATGAAAGAATGTCAGAAGTCATCCGCCGCTGCATTGACAAAGATAAATTAAGTTCTGTTGTATCTTTGATCGGACCATCTCATGCCGAAGAGGTAATCATTCGCTTACTGACTACCATTGATGCGGTAAGTTTGAATGAAAAAGATGCTGAGACCGTTCAATATCTTTTCTCTAATAATTATCTTCGTATTTATACCGGAGATGATGAAGTGGGAAGCGAATTAGGTGTAGCGATCAAGAACGTTATGGCAATTGCCTCAGGTATTATTGCCGGTTTAGGATACTAGGATAATACCCGTGCTGCCCTCATTACCCGGGGATTACAGGAAATGATCCGCTACGGTACTTATTTTGGCGGAAAAGCTCAAACCTATATCGGTCTTACCGGAGTAGGGGATTTAATTGTTACATGTACCAGTGTGCATTCCCGTAACTTTGAAGCCGGTTATCAAATCGGTAAGGAAAACAGTGTTGCCAATTTCTTTGCCAACAATAAGAAAACTGTCGAAGGTGTAAGAACTGCTAAAATCGTACATAACGTTGCAGCTAAGCATAATATTTCAATGCCGATCTGTGAGGAAGTATATCAGATTTTGTTTGAAGGCAAGGAACCGAAAACCTGTGCCAATAATTTAATGTTAAGAGAATTGAAGAAGGAGTTTTAAGTTATGTCAAAATATGTCAACAAAGAATCACTCACCGAAGCCCTATATCAGAAATTGAATATTTCAAAAAAGGATGCTGCCAGTGCAGTTGAATTGATATTTGATGAACTGAGTGATGCGTTGGCATCCGATGGCAGTGCCGATATAACCGGATTTGGAAAGTTTGTGATATTTGACCGTAAGGAAAGAATGGGAATCAATCCCGTTACGAAGGAAAGAATGATGATCAATGCCACAAAACTGCCTAAATTTAAGCCTTCTCAGACATTAAAGAATAAGTGTAATGCGAAATAAAGGGTTTAAATACCCTTTATTTTTTACCGGAAAAGAGGATTGAATATGCGTCATAATTTTAAAAGAATTATCATCCTGTTTTTAGTACTCGGTCTGGTGGTTGGTACCATTTCTGTAATGTTGTATCAATGGAATCAGATGCGAAACGCAAATTCAAAGAAAGATGATGAAAAGACGGAAGAAGTAGTCGAACTGCCGGACGATCTTGCCGAAAGGGAAGCCCTCTACCAGCAGGCTTATCCGGAAATGGATCCAGCTGAAGTGCATAGAAGAGTGTTAATGAATCTGGATAAAAAGCCATATGATGATGCTCATCAGATTCAAAATCCGGGTTCCATGACAATCTTGGTCAATAAATACCATTATCTATCTTCAAGCTATGAACCGGAGGATTTAACAACTTTGATTTCCAATCCGGATATTTATATGCGTGAAGAAGCAGCAAAAGCTATGGACCGTTTAATCAGCGGTGCTGCAGAGCAGGGATTTAATATCACTGTTTTATCAGGATACCGTTCCTGGCAGGACCAGAAGAAAATCTATGAATCCGTTCGTAAATCGGATGGTGCTGAAATTGCGGACGGATATTGGTCAAGACCGGGCTTCTCTGAAAGCCAGACCGGATTATCTGCTGATATTATGTTAGGTAACTCTCCGGATGATCTTAACAGCATTCTTTATGATCCAAATTATCAATGGGTCATCGATCATTTAGCTGACTATGGTTTTGTGCTACGCTTTGATGATGGTAAACAGGATTATACGTTAATCCTTCCGCAATCATTCCATATCCGCTATGTCGGCGGAAAGGCAGCAAGAGAAATGAAAAACGGAAATCTCTGTTTAGAAGAATATTTAATTCTGCCTTTATTGGAAGCGGAAAAGGAAGAAAGTGACCAGGCTAAGGAAGAAGAGCCAAAGGAAGAACCTGTAGAAGAACCGACAGAACCGGTTGAAGAACAGCCTTTGGAAGAATTAGCTGAACAACCTGTTGAATAAGAGAATAACATCTGTAAGGAAGCTTGCAGATGTTTTATATTTATGGAGTTTTAGGTATGACAACAAATATTGAACCTGTTTATTTCAAAAAGATCCAATATAATCTTTCTGTTATGAACGGATATTTTAAAACACTTTTGATTGATTTGGAACAAAAAGAACTTAGTTACCAAATAGCTGAACACAAATATCCATCTGGATTACGGTATAATCCTCAAGGTTCTATCAAAGTCAAAAATTATAAAACGGATTTTAAGGCTGTGGATGTCAAACTCAACCCTTACAATGAAGAGATTGTGTTTTCCTATGG
Organism: Faecalicoccus sp.; assembly: GCA_017941505.1. The sequence continues at coordinate 7,432 of JAGAWH010000211.1, forward strand.
CTTAGAGCTTTCGGAAGAGGATATATCAAATATTCTTCCTTATTGTAATGCATTGGAATTTGAACCTTACAGAAATAAAAAACAAGAAACGGATCAGAAAGGGTATTTAGGTTACTTAGATGAAGCAAAAATGAAATTCATTGGTGTGTCTTTCTCATATCTTCCGATTATTGAACTGCCTATGAATTATATTTATGATGATTTATATGCATGGCCTCATCAATTATTGTATCGAGCCATCTACGATTATATTATTTCTAAAAATAAGAAACTAAAAAAATATATCTACCGTTTTTAATCGATAGATATATTTTTATTTGAGTATGCAGTCTTCACAGATACCGTCGTATAAAGTTAATTCATGATGGGATACCATAAAAGATTGACCGTTAAAATCCGGTTTAAAGTGATGCATCGGACAATTATGAATCGATATGATCTTCAGACATTTGGTACATACGGCATAGTGATGATGTCCTATTTTGACGCAATTCGAAAACAGCTAAATCTTTATCCGGTAAATGGAGGATTGTTCTTTGAACAATTTGATGCGCTTCAAAAGCATCTAACATCCGATAGATTGTCGATAAATCGATATCATGAATCTGGTCTAAAGCTTTTTCATGAAGTTCCTTAGCACTGATCGGAAGCGATTGATCCTCCAGTATTGATAAAACTGTTGTTCGCTGTTTTGTCTTTTTAAGTTCTTTTGGTCATTCCATGGTAATAATATATCACATATTTGATGTTTTAGCGGCATTCAAATGTCGAAACAAGAAGGAGATTGCCAGCATTCCTACCGAAATCAAGTCACATAAACCACCCGTGCCACATTGAGATAATAGGATCCAAAAAGACTACAGATACAATTGATTAAACTGATTCCAATTGATATCCATAATGTCTGCTTAAAACTCTTATGATACTGCAAAGCAAACAATATTAAAATGATCTTCTCAGAATCCGCAGCATCACCAAAGGAATCGGAAACATTAGCTGCTGAAGTAGATGCTGAAGTAGTAGAAATTGATACTTTGGAAGAATACAGTGAAAAAGGATATCTGGAAAGAATGCAGGATAACCTGGAAAAGATCTATACCAGTTTGAAATAGTATCAGCCGGAATGATTCCGGCTTTTCTTTTGACGCTGAAAAGGGAAGGTTATATTTGGATTTAATTTGACGGTGAGACAAAGTATTGTGTGTACCTATAGATTTTTGAATATTGGAAACCGCCTTTCCTTACAATAGTTTTTCTAATTCCGATTCATCTACCCCCATAGCATCTAAAACTATATCAAAGTCAATGACCTTAAAGGCCTTACGATACTTTTTAAATAGTCTTATCAAGCCGGAATAGAATTGTTTAAAATATCGTTTGTTCAATAACATTTTAAAATAAAGGATCAGTACTACAAGTTTTCGATTATCGCATTGATGGTAGTCAAAATACTTTTTTAAGTTGGTGATAGGGAGCATCTTCTGAAATTTGATATCATAGAGAATCTCATCATGTGCGCAAATATTACGGATGAAAACAATTGCTTTTAAAGCTCCGGTCATATCGGCTGATGTGATTTTAGGACCATCGTCAACATGATATTGATCTTTATATTGAGTGGAATAGTACTTCGCTATAGCGTTCTTTTCCGATTTTTGAAGCATAGCATACATACGGGACAAATCACCAATCGTTAGATAGTTAACTAATACCCATAATGGCACATAACGATGCTTTTTAACATAATGCTTCAAGTTAATGTCTGTTTCAGCTTTTTGTCGAAGAATTGTCTTAATGTTGTCAATCTGAGTCTTTACAGCCTTGGAATCGTTATTTTGATAACTGTTTATATCGATGTATGAATATAATTCATGATGAGTTAAACAAAATTCACGGGAATATACGGTTTTGAATGAGTTCTCGATTAAAAGTAGGAATTTTAGGAAGTGAGTTCTAAGATCTCGATCGAAAAGATATAAAGCTTTGATTTCGTTAAAGTGTGTGTTTGGTAAAAATTGTTCCGGCTCTACCGGAAGATTATCTTAATCCCTCAATAGAAATAGATTTTTATATCCATTGATTACCTTATAGTAATTTTCCTGTTCAAGAAATTTTCCAGGTGTGTCTGTCTTAGGGAAGAAGACTCCTTTTTCTTTCAAAATCTTAAGCTGCTCATCTACTGTTTTGAATTCTTTCATAAGTCCTTTCATAACAAATGGTCAGCAAATATTTGGTATTCTGACCTGATTATATGCATTAAATAGCACTTTTTTTATAGATATGTCAAGATACAGCAATACCGGTATTAAATAAATGAATACCTTTAGAAATGATTTGAAGAATGACTCTTTTTATTACGATTCAGGATGTATAAAAGACGCTGTGTCTAGATCAGTATTATCGAGCTGTCTTTAGAAAGGGAAGAAAATTATAAATACAATGATTAAGAGAAACCAGATACATAATCAAAAAAAGTATCATTGCCGAAATAATTTTGTTTAAGATAAATATCCAAACAAATATTATTTCGTAGAGCATGATACTAAGCATTAAGTAAAGTGCTTTTGAAAAGCTCAATGAAATGTCTCCGGTATCATTTAAATTAATAAAAATCCAAAAGAGTCAAATATAAACACATTAACGTATTTAATATAGGACCTTTATACTTTTACGGTAACAGAGGGAATTATGTATATGAATTACCCTGTATTAAAGCTTACAAATATACTTTACTTCGCATAATATATATTATGTATCATAAGTGTATGTAAATAGCAACATAACTTATC
>JAGAWH010000212.1 GCA_017941505.1 Faecalicoccus sp.
GAGGGCATGGACCGGCAAAGAATATGAGGCGGAAAATTTCATCCTGATGGATATACGATCGATGAAATTTCCGCCTAAATTATTTTGATAACGATACATCCACAACTATTTTGTGAACTATTTAACTTACAATTGCCCTGATTTAGTATACGAATGAATTGAAAAGCGTATTTAGATATGACAAGATAATTATAATGATTTGGAGGATGCGAAATATGAGTATCTTAAATGTGATAAATGTTGAAAAGTATTACGGAAATAAAGGAAATCTTACAAAAGCTTTGGATAAAGTATCATTTACTATGGAAAAGGGAGAGTTTGCAGCCATAATGGGACCTTCCGGAAGCGGTAAGACAACGCTTTTAAACTGCATTTCTACGATTGATACCGTATCAAGCGGGCAGATTATGATTGAAGGAAGCGATATTACGAAATTAAAGAAAGATAAGTTGAACCGATTTCGCAATGAGAAACTGGGCTTTATCTTCCAGGATTTTAATCTGTTAGATACAATGACCGCATATGAAAATATTGCCCTTGCCCTAACGATTCGCAACACAAAACCACAGCTGATTCAAAGGTCTGTCAAAAAGGTTGCCGAACAGTTAAATATTAGTGATGTTCTTCAAAAATATCCGTATCAGATGTCCGGCGGTCAGAAACAGCGGGTTGCGGCTGCCAGAGCCATTGTGACTGATCCTGCCCTGGTACTTGCCGATGAGCCAACCGGCGCACTGGATTCAAAATCATCTCAGATGCTCCTAAACCGTTTTGAGTATCTGAACGACCAGCTCGGTGCAACAATTTTGATGGTTACCCACGATAGTTTTTCGGCAAGCTATGCATCTCGTGTAATTTTCTTAAAAGACGGAAAAATCTATGATGAGATTCACAAAGGATCTATGAATCGTGAATATTTCTATGATCAGATTCTCAACATGGGTGCAAAATTATCAGGAGATTTCAGCTATGTTGATTAATATTGCGCTAAAGAATATTAAAAACAGCTTGCGTGATTTCTCCATCTATTTCTATACGCTGGTCATTGGAATATCGATTTTCTACTCTTTTAATGCGATCAGCACCCAGACAGATATGATGGAGCTTGTCGGTCAAAGAGGCCGTCTGGCTGAATTATTAAATGCCGGACTATCAGCCATCAGTATCTTTGTATCTATTGTATTAGGCTTGTTGATTGTATATTCCAATCGGTTTTTGATGAAAAGACGCAGCAAAGAATTCGGAATCTATATGGTGCTTGGCATGAGCAAGCGAAAGGTTTCCGGTATTTTGTTTTATGAGACATTAATTACCGGGCTCGCATCCCTTTTTGTGGGTATACTCATTGGAATCGGAATATCCCAGCTGATGGGAATGCTGGTGTTCCAGCTTTTTGGAATGGAAATTGATGCCTTTCATATTACCGTATCACTCGCAGCTGTTATTAAGACAATCATTTATTTTCTTTTGATGCATCTGGTTACGATTCTGTTAAGCAGCCATGCTGTCGGAAAAATGAAATTAATTGATCTTCTTCAAACGGAAAGAAAGACCGAACAGGTAAAACTAAAAAATCCGCTTTTATGTATCTTAGTATTTATGATCGGATGCATTATGCTGGCAGTTTCCTATTTTGCGATAGGGTCCAATCCCCGTGCCATTACACCGGGTTTGTTGACGATACTTATTTTTATCGGTTCGATTGCGACCTTCTTTGTGTTCTGGTCTGCATCGGGATTGATGTTACGGATTGTGCAGTCTATAAAAGGGTTGTATTATCGCGGACTCAACAGTTTTACCTTCCGCCAGATTTCCAGCAAGATCAATACCATTGTGTTTACTTTAACCATTGTTTGTTTGATGTTGTTCTTTACGATCTGCACATTAACAACGGCGTTTTCTTTACGTTCCGGTATGCAGAGCACGATCGCTCAAATCCCTGCGGATTTTGAGATTCGACATCAGGAAATAACGGTTTTTGATGAAGCACCGTATTTTGATGATATAGTGGAGCGATATGCTGCCTATGATTATGATTTAACCGAAAATTTTAGGGATTATGTGCATTTTCATACCTACTATGATTCTTCAATCGATATGCCTGCATTCGTTCAAAACAGTGCCGACCTCTACTTATCGAACCGTTTTATAGAGATCATCCGTTTGTCGGATTATAACAGCGCAATGAATCTTTATCAAAGAGATCCTTTAGAACTTGATGATGATGAGTTTGTAGTATTGTGTACCTATCAGAATAATCTGCCCATCTATGAAAAAGGGCTCAAGCAGGATCCGAGTGCGGTAATTTTTGGACATGCATTACATTCAAAATATCCGTATGCCTTACAGTCCGGGGTGGAAATTACCGGTGCCGGAATGAATACGGGAATGATTGTGGTTGCAGATTCCGTTGTCGATGAAGCATATGCCGCCAACGATTTGTTCATCGGAAATTATCGCTTGGATGAGAATACGGATGTAAATGATATAGAAGCTGCCTGCATCTCTCAAAAGGATGCCGTAGACCAGAGAATATGGGATGACAATGACAGAGGCATCATAGATCATCAATACAATATTCGTCTTTTCACAAAGCTGGAGATTACCGAAAGCACAATAGGATCCGGAGCCATGATTACTATATTAGGCTTGTATCTAGGTATTGCATTCCTGGTGGCGAGCGGGGCTGTTCTTGCCTTACGGGAACTTACAGACAGGGTTGACAGTGTCTTCCGCTATGAAACGCTTCGAAAAATCGGAGCTGAAGAAAAAGATATTCATAAATCGATGGTCATGCAGACTTTTATTGTGTTCTTTTTCCCACTGCCTGTCGCCGGTATTCATTCCATATTCGGCATGAAGATGGCTCACAGCTTTATAACATTATTTAGTACGGAAACATCGATTTGGCCTGTCGTTGGTGTGATTGCGATAATTCTTGGAATCTATGGAGGATATTTCTATATTACCTGTGCTTCCGGCAAACGGATCATTTCGCCCGATAGGGCCTCTAAAGATGCATCCATGAACAAAAAGAGTGTACTCAAAGCAGCGTTAGCTTTGGGCGTCGTTTTGATTTCCATAGCTGCCTTGATCATCACAACTATGGGTAAAAATGAGTATCGAAGCGGAACACCATGGATTGATCCGGATATCGATGGTGTCGTAACAAGAAACATGGAAACAAATCCAAAAGAGAACTTTGCGCTATATGTGAATAAGGATTCTATCCTGGATTTGACAATACCGGAAGGCTATACTTCTGCAGGTACATTTACAGATGCCGCAATTGCCGGAGTTAATGATGTCAATGCGCTTTTCCAATCGGAAAGACCGGAAGATCATGATGCCAGACTGGCCTATGATTTATATTGGCTGATCAATGATTGGGATACTCGAAATGAACTGGGAGTAGCTCCGCTTCAGAAAATGATTGAACAGGTAGAAAAGATTTCTTCTGTGGATGAATTATCTGCGTATTTTGTCACAAATCCATATGAAGAGCGTATAGGATCTTTATGGGGATATGGCATATCTCCGGATTTGGAGGACTCCAGCCGCTATGTCATCAATATTACTCCAAGAAATCTTTTGTTGGGGGATACAAGTGAATACGACAACATATCACAGGATGGTCTTCAAACAAAACAGGCTTTCTCTAAATTGACAACGAAGGTTCTTGGAAGAATGGGTTACAGTGAAGATGAAGCACAGCAGAAGTTTGAGAATCATATTGCATTTGAGGCTATGCTGGCACCGGCTGTGCCGACCTATGAAGAAAAAAGTCGACCGAATTTCATGGCACATTGTAACAATCATTATACCCGTGATATGTTGATGGAAGCCGAAATGAATTTACCGATTTTGGAACAAATAGAACAGACAGACGGTTATCCTGAGGCTGATGACTACGTAGTCCAATGGCCGGTATATCTTGAAAAACTCAATGAAATTTATACAGATGAAAATCTTGTGTTGATGAAAGACTATTTGATCATTGAAAGTATCATCAAAAATGCCTCATCTCTTGATGAACAGTGTTATCAGTGGGATAAAGAGTGTCAGAAAGAAATGTTTGGCTTTGAAGAAGACGGAGATTTCAGCACGGAAGCTGCAGAAATTGTACAGGGTATGATCAAATGGCCGGTTGCCAAATTGTATACGGAAACATATCTGACGGAAAACGAAAAGAATCAAGTGAGCGAGATGGTAGATGGAATCATTGAAGCTTATCATCAAATTATTATGGAAGCGGATTTCTTATCGGAGACAACCCGCTCCCTGGCGATTGAAAAGCTTGAGAGTATTCAAAAACATATCTTATATCCTGATGATTGGGAAGCCTACAGTTGTGAAGAAATGAATTTTGCGGGTGTTGAAGAAGGCGGTAATTATTGGGATGCTCAAAAAGAAATTGCCCGCTGCAATCGAGTTAAGGATATTGAAAACTATATGCAGCCGGTCAATAAAGATGAATGGTCTTCTACACCGCAGACATGTAACTGTTTCTATGATCCGCAAACCAACAGTATCTATATTTTAGGGGCCTATCTTCGTGGCATCGGATATGATGAATCAATGTCAATCGAAGAATTATATGCATATTATGGTACTGCAGTGGCGCATGAAATATCGCATGCTTTTGATGTGAAGGGTTCTCAATTTGATAAGGATGGCAATATGGTCAACTGGTGGGAGGATGCCGATTTAGAAACTTTCCGAAAGAAAAATGATAAGATGGCTGCCTACTACAATGCGATTCATCCGTATCAAGGTTTAAGCTTGAGAGGGGCTTCTATGACAGGAGAAGCTACGGCTGATATGGCAGGCATGAAGTGTATTCTTCTTATGTCACATAATCTTCCAGATTTTGATTATGATTTGTTCTTTAGATCCTTTGCCAGCCTCTGGCTGACAAAGGAAAATGTCCAGGCAGCTAAACTACGTGTGGACGATCCGCACCCAATGCCATATCTTCGTATAAATGTCACGCTGCAGCAGTTTGATGAATTTTTGGAGTGCTACGATATTCATGAAGGGGATGGTATGTATCTTGCCAAAGAGGATCGTATTAATATCTGGTAATAAAAAGGATGTTCGAATTTGAACATCCTTGTTTTATTATACATTTTCGCACTTAGATAATAAGTTTTCCCATTGTTCATCAACATACTGCTGGGCAGCTTCAATGGTCCATTCATTGCCCGGTTTGAAGCAGTGTTTGAAACGTCCCTGCATCTTCATAAATTCTTCAACAGGTAATTTCTTGCGTGGACGGTAACTTAAATACCACTTGCCATCGATGATTTCATATAACGGCCATACGCAGGTTTCCACTGCCATCTTTGTGATTTCCGGTAATAAGTGTGCCGGATATTGCCATCCGCGGGGACATGGTGCCAGTACATTGACAAAACACGGTCCTTCGGTATAAATAGCTTTATGAGCCTTTTCATGGAAGTCTTTAAAGTTTCCAAGGAATGTTGTCTGGGCAACATAAGGAAGGTGATGACTTGCCATGATTTCCGTTAAGTTTTTCTTGTTTTGTTTTTTACCGGTAGAAACAGAGCCTGCCGGTGTAGTGGTAGCTGAGGCAAAACGCGGGGTAGAAGAAGAGCGCTGGATACCGGTATTCATATACGCTTCGTTATCGTAACAGAAATAAGTCATATCATGACCTCTTTCCATAGCGCCGGATAAGGACTGGAAGCCGATATCGTAGGTTCCGCCGTCTCCTCCGATGGTTAAGAATTTATAATCATCTTTAATTTTGCCTTTACGCTTTAATACTTTATAAGCAGCTTCTACACCGCCTGCAGTGGCTGACGCATTTTCAAATGCTGAGTGAATATAGCTGTCTTCCCAAGAAGTGAATGGGTATTGGAAGGAAGATACTTCTAAGCATCCGGTCGCATTGATCACAACGGCTTTATCACCTTCATCGAGTGCACGCATCATGGCACGGCAGCAGATACCGGCTCCGCATCCGGCACATAAACGATGTCCCGGTGTAAAGCGTTCCGGTTTACTTAATTCTTTACGTAAGCTGTAAGCCATACTAGAATACCTCCTTTTGGTTGGAGCGCTGACCCATATGGATGTAGTGCTGGCCAACTTCACCGGTTTCAACAATCTTCATCAAATAGTTATATACCTTTTCTATATCGTTAACTGTCACATCACGTCCGGCAAGACCATATACAATATCGATCATCTTTGGACGTGTTTCTAAATTAAACATGGCTCCTGCAGTCTCTGCATAAAGCGGTCCGCCGCAGCCATTATAACCTTCGGATTTATCCATGATCGCTACTGCCTTGCAGTGTTTGAGTGCTGCTGCGATTTCTTCAGCAGGGAATGGTCTAAATACGCGTAATTTCAACAGACCAACCTTATGACCGTTTGCACGCATTGTATCAATGCATGCCTTGGCAGTACCGGCAGTTGAGCCGATCACTACAATCGCATATTCGGCATCGTCTAATTTATAATCTTCAAAGAATCCGTATTTACGACCGAATGTCTTTTCAAAATCAGCAGCTACATCTAAGATAGCTTTTTTGGCATTTTTCATCGCTTCAGCCTGCTGTACCTTATGTTCCATACAATATGGAGCGGTATCATACGGTCCGACAGCTAGTGGATGATCACGACCGATTAAGGCATGTTCCGGATTGTATTCACCGACAAAGTTTTTTACCGCTTCATCTTCTTCTAAAAGAATATTTTCTACGGCATGGGATGTGATAAAACCATCCTGGCAGATCATGATCGGAAGACGTACATCCGGTGTTTCCGAGATGCGCATAGCCTGTAAATAGTTATCGTAAGCTTCCTGGTTGTTCTCGGAATAGATCTGAATCCATCCGGAATCTCTTGCCCCCATGGAATCGGAATGATCGTTGTTGATGTTGATCGGTCCTGTCAGGGTACGGTTAACACAGGCAAGGGTAATCGGTAAGCGGGAAGAGGCTGCTACATAAAGCACCTCATACATAAAGGCTAGTCCTGCAGAAGAGGTTGCGGTAACAGCTCTGGCACCGGCAGCAGAAGCACCGATACAGGTGGACATAGAAGAGTGTTCGCTTTCTACGGTTACGTATTCGGTATCCACTTCACCGTTGGCAACATATTGGGCAAAATATTGCGGAATCTCAGTCGATGGTGTGATTGGGAAGGCCGCAAATACATCCGGATTGATCTGACGCATTGCGTAGGCAACAGCTTCGTTACCGGATAAACGTTCTCTAAAACTCATTATTCATGCACCACCTTTTCCATGCGGATGGCCTGAAACGGACAGGCATTCCAGCAGATACCACAGCCCTTGCAGTGGTCATAATCAAAATCAGTACGTTTTCCGTCTACAACCGGAATCGATGAATCTGGGCAGAAAGGCACACACATTAAACATTGTTTACATTTATCCTGCATCCATACCGGTACATCGCTTCGCCATTCACCGGTCTTGGTCATGCGGGCGGTTCCGCCTTCGTAGATTTCACCACCCGGTGTCATTTCCTGCCATGGTGAATTTTCATGGATGTCTTTTGCGCTAATACTCATTATCCGCGTACCTCCCTCATGGATTGGATCAAACAGTTCATATTTCCTTCGATAACCTGCGGTTTTGTCGCAAATTTATGATGGAAGGAATCCTGCATATCGGCAATAAACTGACCGGTATCCAATACACCGCTGATTTTTACAATTCCTGCTAACATCGGGGTATTCGGGAAATATCGTCCTAAATATTTTTCCGAAATACTGCGGGCATCCACAGTATAGACTTTTCCGGTGTAGCCGTTTAGTTTGTCACGTAACTGGTCCGGGGCTTTCGGTGAATTGATCAAAATACCGCCTTCCGGACTCAATCCTTTTGTGACATCAACACTGTCAAGTAAGGATTCATCAACGACTACCACATAATCCGGATCGTAGATATTGGAATGAATCGTGCACGGAACATCACTGATGCGGTTATACGCTGTGATCGGTGCGCCCATACGTTCCGGTCCGTATTCAGGGAATCCCTGTACATATTTTCCGGATGCGAATGCAGCATCAGCTAACAGTAAACAGGCTGTCTTAGCGCCCTGTCCACCACGGCCGTGCCATCGGATTTCTACCATTTGTTTGTTCATTTTCCTTCCTCCATTTGAACTAAATAAAAAAGCCTTCGTCCCCTAAGGACGAAAGCTATTCGTTTCGTATACCACCTTTTAGACTGCATTCTATCAAATGCGCTTCTTTTAACGGGGAAAACCGTCAGTGCTTACTTTTATTTTCAGCCTGCAGCTCCGGAGTGATATTCAAGACCACACATTGTATCGATTTTCACCAAACATCGACTCTCTGTGACTTTGTTGTGGAATTTACTGTCTCCATCTTTGCCTTTGGATATGGTGTTATTATAGGACGGACAAAATTATCCGTCAATAAAAAATGAATATGTTATGAAAAATATATTAAATGAATGAAAATAATTTCAAGATTATCGATGTAAATGGTTAAAGCGGATGGATGTGTGCTAAAATAACGTAGTAATATATAAAAAATAACAGACGTCATATAAAATGTAATCTTACAATTGTGATGATGAAAATTGTAATCTGGTGATATAATGTATATATTCAGGTAACAGTTTATGAATAAAGAAATAGTAGAAAAACTTCGGCATAATAATGAAGAAGCCTATAAAGAAATGATTAATTTAACATATCCTAAGCTTTTTTCTATTGCCTTAAAGTATGTTAAGGATTCAGAAACTGCCAGGGATATGGTTCAGGAAACCTATATCGATGCCTATCGGAAGCTGGATCAGTTAAAGGATGATGAGAAGTTAGAAAACTGGTTATGTATCATCGTGATCCGTAAATGCCTGGATTATAATAAGTCTTCGGAAATCAAGCACAATCGCATGACTTTTACGGAACTGATTGAAGAAGATAATATTGACAATATTCTGGTGGACCGTTCTAAAAAATTTCAGCCGGAAAAGAATTTTGAATACAATGAGCTTCGTAAGGCAATCAGTCAAATGATTTCCGAATTACCGGATACGCAGAAAACCGCGATTCTTTTATATTATTATCAACAGTTTTCCATCAAGGAAATAGCGGCATTTTTAGATGTGTCTGAAAATACCGTCAAAAGCTATATGCGCTTAGGACGACAGAAGCTTAAAACATTGATTGAAAAGTCCAATCTTCCGCTTTATGCCGCAGCACCTTCTGCTCTTATCACATGGGCTATGGATATGGAATCCCAGATGATCACATCCATTCCAAATATGTCCATTCCAACCGGTACGGCCGCAGGTACCTTATTGTCCACAGTTGTTCAACGAAGCGCAAATACGGCAGTTCGTACCATGATTGCCGCATCGACTGCTTTGTGTGTGGGCGTAGGAAGCTCCTATTATCGTGCCCATGTTCAGCTTTTAGATCATCTTCCGCTTGTGGATTGGATCTTACCGGAAGCTGTGGAAGTTGAAGCCCAAAGCTATGTGGTAATACCGGAAACAGAAATTGAAACAAAACGGGAAGAGCCGGAAACGATTGAATATGAAATTGTAGAGCCGGCGACGACCACAACCCAGATTCAAATCGCAAATGTCCCTGATGAAGTCATACAAGAAATCACATATGTTGATACAGCGCCGACATGTGTAAGTGCTGACTATGGGGATACTTTGGAAGCGGGGACGGTTATCTGTGATTAAAAAATCATTAATGACGCTTGTATCGATCGGGATGGCGCTGATGTTTACATATGCAGATACAATGGCAGTCTTTGCGGATGAGTCCGAAGGTGAAGATTCGATTACCATTTATACCAACGACGGAACGAATCAATCGTATTCTTATGCTTCCGGGGATGTGGAGCTTGTGCTCACAAATACACCGGAAGGCACGCATTTCTATGGCTTTAATACCCAGTCCGATGCCGAAGGTGAGTGGATCAATGATATTGACAATGTAGACCGCTTTTCTTTGGAGACACGGGATTGGAAAGAAAATTACAGGTATGAAGCTAACATCACCAAGGTGGTGGATGTTTCTATGCATACGCAAACCAAAGATGATTTATATGTCATCTGGCAGAATAATCGAACCGTAACTCCGTACCAAATGAAAGATTCTTTTTCTGAACTTACTTTTTATGCCAATAACGGAACATCCGATCAACGCAGGGTAAGTCCAATGGAGCTTTCCTTATCGGGCGGTAATCTAAATGCCTTGATACCTGAGTTTAGTGCTCCAAGTGGATTGTATGGATTTAGAGGATGGAACACAAAAGCAGACGGTACCGGCATATGGTTTTTACCGGCTTATGTTTTCAGCAAAGATTATGATCAGATTACGGAATTATATGCCAATTGGATGGATTTAACGGATGCCTTAAATGTCCGATACCAAACCTTAAAGGATGTATCTGGCATTCGTTCTGTTATTCAGCCGGTTACCGTATCTATACCTGTTTATCAAGCACCGAATCAAACGGTTCAATACGTGAAGCGTACCTTACCGGTTCAGACCGGTGTTACCTTGGAGTGGAGTTCATCTTATCTTGGCATTTTACTGGCATCGATGGGAATCGATACCTGTCTTGAAGAATTAGAAAAATTAAGGGGGAAGAAACAATGAGACCAAAACGAGTTTTAGCTACCTCAACTATATTGGTTGCAGCTGCGTTTTTAGGCTTGAACAGCTGCCAAAAAAACGAAGAAGACAAACCGGAAAAAGAAGTTGTGACCTATCAGGTTAACGATACCCAAAAAGAACCGGAAGAAAAACCACAGAAAGAAGTTCAAAAACAGCCGGAAGTGCAAACAGCTGCATCAGAACCGGAAGTTACTTATACCTACGTGGCAGCCCCGCTTAATCAGGACATGATACCGGCAGAGACAGTCCCTGAACCGGTATATACAGAGCCTCAAATTCCCGATGATGCCAAACGCTTATTGGATCTGATGGCAAAGCTTAACGAGGCTAAGTTAGCCTTAGAGGATGCGAAAACACCGGTTGAAAATATTGTGTTAAATGAAATCCAGGTCGAGGAAGTCGATGAGGACGGAAATATTATCCTTGATGATGAAGGAAACGCAAAATCACATACAGAATATGTGGAAGAAAGAACCGTTACCACCAAGGGAGATGTTGAAGCAGCCCAGGCGCTTGTAGACTCTTTACAGGCCCAGGTTGATGCCCTAAGTACTCCTATAACACCGGATCCCGAACAAGCCCAAACTGAGATACCTCAAGTCATTGAAGAAGAAAATTATAAATATACCGTCAAAGATGATCATGTAGTCATTGACCAATATGTCGGAACAGATACAGACGTTGTGATTCCGGAAATATTGGATGAAAAGCCTGTCACAGATATCAATGCCATTGCTTTTTATGACAAAGAAGTAGAAAGTGTCGTAATGCCGGATACTGTTCAGACCATAAGAAACTCATCCTTTGCTAATGATTCTTCTTTAAAAGATATACAGCTTTCCGATGCTCTTACAACAATCGGACAGAATGCCTTTGCCAACTGTACATCCTTAGAGACAATTGTAATACCGGAAACGGTTACTATGGTCAGCATGGGTGCTTTTAACGGATGTTTATCTCTTACCGAAATAGAAATACCGGATGGGGTAGCTTATGTAGATTCTATGACGTTTGCGAATTGTGCATCTTTAGAAAACGTAAAGGTGTCCTCACAAACATCAACGATTGGTATGAATGCCTTTAAAGGATGTATTTCCTTAACAAAGCTTTCCCTTCCTTCAACAGTAACCTTGATTGATTGGAATGCCTTTGCAGGCTGTTCCAATTTAACCGATATTTATTTCCAGGGCACCAAGGCCGAATGGGATGCCATTATAGTCCGTCCGGGTGCATTGGATGCTTCCGTTACGGTTCACTTTATGAATGAACCGGTGGCTTCCGAAGCAGATTTTGAATTTATTGAATCTTCTAACGATATTGTGATTACGAAATATATCGGTTCCGATACCAATGTTTCGATTCCGGAAACGATTCGCGATAAAAATATTTCTGCGATCGGTGAGGGAGCCTTTGCGCATAATGAAACCATCGAACAGGTCAATATTTTATCAAAAGCGCTTGGAATCGGGGTGTCTGCCTTTGAAGGATGTTCAAATCTTCAATCCGTTTCACTTCCGGATTCGGTGCAATCGATTGGTGCCTATGCGTTTAAAGACTGCGTGAGTTTGAAGGATTTTATCATTCCGGCCGATACTTCTGTAATTGAAGAAGGTGCTTTTAGAAATTGTGCTTCTCTTGTGAATATCGTGATTCCGGAAGGTGTAACCGAAATTCAAAAGGATGCCTTTAAAGGATGCAGTTCATTAAACGCATTAACACTTCCAAACTCACTTAAGAAATTAGGAAGCAATGCATTGAATGTGGGTAAGCAGTTAGAATACATTTACTACAATGGTACAACCGATGAATTCCTGCAGATCAAGCGCGGAAAAGCAGCTTTGCGTAATGTTCATGTCGTATGCCAGAATCAATGGAATGATGCATCCGATTTTGAATATACGGTGAGTGGGGATTCTGTCGTTATTAATAAATATATCGGATCCAATGATACGGTTTATGTTCCGTATAAGATTGAAGATAAAATGGTGACTTCTATTGGCAATAATGCCTTTACATCAACGGCAGTCAAAATTGTGGTGTTACCTAACAGCGTTACATCGTTAGGAAGTTTTGTGTTTGGAAGATGTCAATCTCTTACAACAGTTGTTCTTCCGAATACAATTACCGATATGGCAATGAGCACTTTCTCTCAATGTAAGTCATTAAAAACAGTAGAACTTCCTTTAAGTATTACGGATGTTCCGAATATGGCATTTGAAAACTGTACTTCACTTACAAATGTGACCATACCGGAAGGGGTAAAGACCATTGGAATGGGTGCATTCTCCAGTACGACATCTTTAAGAAATCTGAAACTGCCTTCAACCTTGGAGAAATTTGGGTTTACTGTTTTCATGATGTCAGGAATACGGACGTTGACTATTCCGGTATCGGTAACCCGTCTCGACAACATGGCCTTTTTGATGGCAAGAAATTTAGATGCCATTTATTATGAGGGAACAAAAGCACAGTGGGATGCGATTTCAAAAGGAATGAATGCAGTTCCAAGTGATATTATTATCCATACAATTGATGAATAGCTCTCTTAGGAGAGCTTTTCTTATGGGAAAATCACTTTTTGTTGCATTGAACCTAAATAAATGGGTAAAATAAAATTTGTGGAAAACCGTTTTTATAATCGGTTTACAATGGAGAAGAAAAAAATGTGGTATTACAGTACAAATGAGGCTACGGGAGGTCCGTATTCGGAGCTCACGCTCAGAAGGTTACACGATAAGGGGATAGTAAAAGATTCTACTTTGGTCTGGTCTAAGGGGATGGATGACTGGAAACCATTTAAAGAAGTATTTAATCAATTTATCGTATGTCCATCATGTCAATCTGTGATTGAATATGGGGGCAATTTCTGCCCGCATTGTGGATATCATTTTGTCGAGGAAAAGACACTTCGCTGTCCAACCTGTAATACATTAAACGATGCCGGAAGTATTTATTGTGAGGCCTGTCACAGAAAGCTCAATGAAACACAGGTCGTTTTGACTTTAAATCCGCAGATAGGAAAGAAGAAATAGGCTTATGAAAAAATATTTATTTTCAACCTTACTTGCAGGTGCTTTTTTGACCCCGGCAGCCATTAGCACAATTTATGCGGATGAACAAATTGAAGTACAGGCAGAAACCGAAGATCCGCAGCTTGAAGTGCAGGAAGAAATTGAAGAAAATCAACAGGAAAGTCAAAATGAATTCATTCCGGAAATCTCTGCAGAAGCCCATGTATCCAATGTAGGATGGATGGAGCCGGAAGTGATTGATGACAGCCAAAATGAAATTATGGTCGGCACTACAGGAAGATCCCAATCGATGGAAGCTTTGATCATTGAAGCGGATGATCCTGAAATTGCGAAGGATATTGAATATATTTCGCACGTTGCCAATATCGGCTGGGAACAAGAGTGGAAAAATGCCGGTGAAATGACAGGAACTACCGGTAGAGGATATGCGATTGAAGCCATTCAAATTCGCTTGAAAGATGAATTAAGTGAAACATACGATATTTATTATCAGCCTCATGTATCCAATGTCGGCTGGCTTGGATGGGCCAAAAACGGTGAAAAAGCCGGCAGTGCAGGACACGGATATGCCTTGGAAGCACTTCGTATCGCGCTTTATAAAAAGGGAAGCTTTGATCAGAATATCGGAGGCGATTCTTTTCTTGGTTCTGAAATCAGCGTTACATCGCATGTTTCCAATATCGGCTGGATGCCTTCCGCATCAGAAGGACAAATTACCGGAACAGTGGGCATGTCCAATTCCATGGAAGCTATACAAATCCAGCTGGATCATGCCGATTATGAAGGATCTGTAGAATATCAGAGTTATGTCCACGGCATCGGCTGGGAAGATACATGGCACTCAGATAATGAAATGTCCGGAACAACCGGACAGAGCCGATATATCGAAGCCATTCGTCTTCGCTTAAACGGTCAGATGGCAGAAAATTATAATATCTATTATCAAGCTCATGTTTCCCGCGTTGGCTGGATGGATTGGACCTGTAACGGAAATAATGCAGGTTCTATTGGCTTTGATAATAGTATTGAGGCATTACGAATCATGTTAGAAAAAAAGAATGGTACCCAGCATGTGGAAGCAGGAACCGATGCGTTTCGAAATAATCGCGTGGCTGTGACAGCCCATGTATCCAATGTGGGATGGATGGCACCGGTCAGCGAGAATCAGGTTTCCGGAACTGTCGGCTTATCCAATTCTATTGAGGGACTTATCATTACATTAAATGATACCGAATATACCGGCGGTATTTTATATAAGACATATGTACAGTCAATTGGCTGGGAAAAAGAGTGGCGCACAAGCGGTGAGCTTAGCGGTACGACCGGACAGAGTAAACACATTGAAGCGATTCAAATGGTATTAACCGGTCAGCTTGCCAATGTATATGATATTTACTATCAGGCCCATGTGGCCAATATCGGCTGGATGCATTGGTCAGTTAATGGAAATCCTGCCGGTTCAACCGGATATAACTATGGCATGGAAGCCTTAAAGATCCGTTTGGTCAAAAAAGGGGAAGCCTCCGGTCTTAGTACCGCAAATGCGTATGTGGAAGATATCTTGAAAGTAAGAAGTCATGCATCAGCGGGCTGGACGGGCTATAAGACAAGCGGTGATATTACCGGTAACTATCATCCAATCGATGCCGTTCAAATAAATGCTGAAAGCTCGCTTTATGATGGCTCAGTCATTTATAAGACCTATGGGGAAGAGGCAGGATGGCAATCATCTTGGACAACATCGGGCAATATCAGTTCACAAAAATATGGCATTGAAGCCATTCAAATTGCCTTAACCGGTGAACTTGCCAATCGATATGATATTTATTACCAGACACATGTGAATTCCATCGGATGGTTAGGCTTTGCCTCGAATGGAGATTGTGCAGGCACGGAAAATTATGGAGAAGCGATTGATGCGCTCCGTATTATCCTTGTTGAAAAAGGAAAACCATATCCGGTATCGGATGCGCAGGCTTATTTTGTACGCCCGGATGCGGCTGAATTCGCAAAAGCGCACAGTCAGGATGTAGCGGATGGGGAATACTATATCGTTGATGCCAAGTCCGGTATTTATTATTTGAATTACAGCGATGAAGGATATCCCGCTATTTATACTTTCAACAACACGGACCCGGATAAATGGATCATCTCTCATGATTCCAGAGGGTTTGTGCTTGTAAAACATAAGGAAACCGGTGAATACTTGTCTGTAGGAAATGACAATAGTAGAACAGTTCCAAGATGGGTATTTGTCAAAGACGAAGATGGATATATTCTGCTACCGGAGGCAGCCATAGAAAACCATTTATCGATTACCGGAAACAGCTTCATCAATGGTAATTCTTTAACGACTGCATTAAGTACCGATAAAGATTTATGTCATTGGAAGTTAGTTGATGCATTGGATGTACAGAGCATGTTAAAAGATCTGGCAAGGGCGAGTGAAGCAGCTCTTAAAGACGGTGTCTATGAAATTGTCAATAACGGCAATCAATCGATTGCGATTGCCGCAAACAGTCAAAATCAATCCGGTGTACAGATGCAGATTCTGTCGGACTCGGATAATCAATATTGGCAGATTGAACATGATGATCAAGGATATGCGACTATTTTCTCCAAGGGCGCACAGAAATATCTGGCGGTTGGTGAAAAAGATGTCGTTGGTTTAAGTGATCAGTCAGGAAAGATCGAGGCAAAATGGATCATCCTTCCAACAGCTTCGGGATACCAGATTATTTCGGCAGCCAATCCGTATGCCGTATTGATGATGAATGAATCCAAAGGATATGCCGGCAATACGCTTGTCAGTGAAGAAGCCGATCTGACTTTGGCCAACACATGGTGCTTATTCACAAGACCATACAGTACCATTCGTCGGGAAACAATGGGACGGTCCTATGATATGGATGGCTGGTATGGGGCCCAATGCTGGGACTATGTGGATTATGTCATGATTCACTACTATGGTTCTTATAATGGAGTGTCCTGCTCCACAACGGGATATGTACAGGATATTGCCACCAATAAGGAATGGAACGGTATTTTGAATTTCATGGATGATGTGACCGGTCAGGAAATGGAACAGGGTGACATTGTTGTATGGGGATTCTGTGATGCGTGTCCGTATTCGCATATTGCTCTGTATGATAGACAGGGAGTCGGCGATAAGATTTATGTGCTCGGACAGAATCAGCCGTATCCATATGTGAATGTGTTATCGGTCTCTAAAGAAGGAGTTATCGGCGTATTCAGGCCGAAAAAGATTTATAACGTTTAAAAAAGCGCCGTTTGTCGGCGCTTTATTTTAGTTTATGGAGTAAATCTTCAAAGCAGACACCATCGGTGATGGGAATCTGTCTTTCGATGGATGCCAGAATACACTGCTTCACAAAGCGGGAAGCTTTTTTAACGGAGGTTTGAAAGTCGACTCCGTTTAAGGCATCGGCTGCGATGATGGAGCTGAATACATCTCCGGTTCCGCACCTGGATGTACCTACCACATGGGATTTGACAAATTTGATTTCTTTATCTTTCTCAAAACAGAGGTTGGCCACAAACTGTCCCTGTTCGATACCGGTAATCACAATCTTATCCGGCCCCATGGCATGCAGCTTTCCGGCAAGCTTTCCAAGCTCTTTTTTGGACCATTTACCACCATGGTATTCTGTATCGGTTAAGATACAGGCTTCGGTAAGATTGGGGGTTAATATATCGGCATATTTCACAAGCTGTTTCATCCTGGAACATAGATTTTTATTATAGGAGCTGTAAAGTTTACCATCATCTCCCATAACGGGATCGATGATCACAATGGTTTTTTCATCTCTGAAGTCATGGATGAAGTTTTCCACAATTTCTACCTGATGTTCGGAGCCTAGATAACCGCTGAGAATGCCGTTAAATTTTAAATCCAGCTTTTTCCATTCATCGATGTAGGCAGGCAGATGCTTGGTGTAGTCATCGATGTGATAGCTTTCAAAGGCAGTATGATTGGATAAGATGGCCGTAGGGATGGCACAGGTTTGTATTTTCATTACGGATAAGATGGGAATGCTGACGGCAAGGGCACAGCGGCCAAAACCGGTAAAGTCATTGATCACCGCAATTTTTGTCTGAACGTTATGATTCATATTCTCTTCCTTTTTTCTGAATGTCCCTATTCTAACATATTGATTCAAAAAATAAAATGCGACAATGTTGGTCCATAAATTGACATTAATTCTAGGATTCTCTATAATCACAAATGTATGTTACATCAGAATTAAGGAGGTATCCTATGTCCGGACAGGTTGTAGTCGGAACCCAGTGGGGTGACGAAGGAAAAGGAAAAATCGTTGATGTTTTATCGGAAAAAGCCGATTTAATTGTGCGCTTTCAGGGTGGCGATAATGCAGGCCACACAGTGATTGTCGGAGGCGTTAAACATGTGCTTCATCTGCTTCCAAGCGGTGTTTTACATCCGGAGTCTTTATGTATTATCGGACCGGGTGTTGTATGTAATCCATTTGTACTTTTAGAGGAAATGGAAACCCTGGAAAAGGGAGGACTTACCTGTAATCATATCGTGATTTCTGACCGTGCGCAGATGTTGATGCCGTATCATCGTTATCAGGATGGATTGGAAGAAGCTGCCAACGGCGGAAGAATTGGAACCACCAAACGCGGTATCGGACCTTGTTATGCCGATAAATATGCCCGCACCGGTATCCGCTATCATGAGTTTATTAACTTTGAAACATTTAAAGCACGTTTGAAAGAATGTCTGGAATTTAAGAATAAGCTGTTCACAAAGGTCTATGATGCCGATCCAATGGATTATGATAAGATGGTGGCTGATTTTGAAGCCATCCATGATCGCATTGTTCCGATGATCAAGGAAACGACACATATTGTCAATGATGCATTAGATGAAGGCAAGACGGTATTGTTTGAAGGCGCTCAGGCTGCTATGCTGGATATTAACTATGGAACGTATCCATATGTTACATCCTCTTCACCGACCAGTGCCGGTGTTACGGTAGGCTCTGCGGTTGCCCCTTCCAAGATCAATACGGTTGTCGGTGTTGTAAAGGCATATTCCACCCGTGTAGGAGAAGGTCCTTTTGTGACAGAATTAAAGGATGAAACGGGAAGCTTCTTACAGAACAACGGCTTTGAGTTTGGTGCTACTACAGGACGTCCAAGAAGATGCGGATGGTTAGATCTGTTAGTTGTGAAACATGCCAATATGCTTAACGGACTTACCGATATCGTTCTCACAAAGATCGATGTTTTGACCGGACTTGATACCATTAAGGTATGTGTTGGCTATGATATTGATGGCAAGGTGTATGACTATATTCCAAGCGATCAGGCCGATGTTGCCAAGGCAATCCCTGTCTATAAGGAATTTGCCGGATGGAAAGAAGATATCTCAAAGATGAGTACCTGGGATGAACTTCCGGAAAATTGCCGTAATTATGTTTCCTTTATTGAGGATTTTGTCGGTGTTCGTGTTTCCATGATTTCTGTAGGACCGGACCGTGTGAATAATATTTATCGTTATGAAATCAAATAAAGACCTTTAAGGTCTTTTTTTGGAGGATTTATGAACAAAAAATATTTCTTTTTTGATATAGACGGAACTCTAACCGATCTAAAAACCGGAAAGATCGTACCTTCTGCCCAATTGGCTTTGGATAAACTGCAGGAAGCCGGGCACTTTGTTGCCATTGCCACAGGCAGAGCTCACTATAAGGCAAGAGGCTTTATGGAAAGTGTAGGACTTCATAATATGGTTTGCTGCGGAGGCGGCGGATTGGTAATTGATGGAGACCTGATTCAAAATATTCCCTTAGATTTAGAAAAATCCAAAGCTGTGGTACACCAGGCAGACCAGCTTGGCTATGGGGTACTTCTTCAGTTAGATGATTCGATCAAGTGCTTTGCCAAAAATGATTTATTCCGTGAACAGGTGGGGCCAAGAAAAGAGCCGACTGAATATATCATTGATCCGGATTTGGATGTCGACAAGCTGGATGCTATTTATAAGATCTATATTTCTCTTCCGGCAGAAGAGGAATATAAGCTTACCTTAAAGGATACATTAGGAAGTCTTCGCTTTGTGAAGGATTATCTGATGTTTCAATACGATGCCAAACATCAGGGAATCTTAGATATGATGAAAGCCTTAGATGCTGATCCTAAAGATGTTGTGGTATTTGGGGATGACTATAATGATTTAGTCATGTTTGATGACAGATGGACATCGATCGCAATGGGCAATGCCTGTGATGAATTAAAAGAAAAGGCATCGATTGTTACCGATGCCAATGTAGACGATGGAATCTATAATATCTGTGAAAAGATGAATTGGTTTGAGCCTGTAATGTAAAAAGGTGTACCTTGACCGGGTACACCTTTTAATATGGATCTTTTCTATCTGTACGATTTAGAAGATAATCAACACTGGTTTTGTAAAAGTCAGCTAATTTGATCAACTGTTCAAGTGGAATCGCTCTATCGTCATTCTCATACCTTGAATAGGTTCTTTGAGTAACGTTAAGGTACTTAGCGATTTCAGCCTGGGTCAAATCGTTGTCCTCTCTAAGATCTCTAATCCGTTTTAACTTCATAGGGGGTCCCTCTTTATCTTCCGAAATTATTATATTATGGACTGTTAATTTTTTGTGAAATTAGTTCAAAACGGACTAACAATGAATCAGAAAGGACAAATAATAAGCTAAAAAAGATATTAAATATTTTAACAATATTTTAGGGTATATATCACAATTCCTGCTGCGACCGCAACATTTAAGCTTTCAAAGGCATCCATTTCAATGCGCACGCATACATCGGCGCGTTTTAAGATATTTTCACGAATTCCGTTTCCTTCCGAACCGAAGATCATGCCATATGGCTTTTTTACTTTGATGTCTTTTAAATCGATGTAGTCTCCATACAGACTGGTGGCATATATCGTAAATCCGTTTTCTTTTAGATCATCGATGACTTTACTTAAATCATCATAGATAACCGGTATATGGAACAGGGCTCCCTGGGTGGATTGAATCGTTTTGGGATTGTATACATCGGCACAGTCTTTTGAACAATAGATGGCATCCACACCCAACGAATAGGCAGTGCGAACAATCGTTCCAACATTGCCCGGGTCCTGCACGCCATCTAAAAGCACTACGGTTTCCTTTTTGGATACATTGAATTCTGGCTTGGAGCATAAGGCAATAATGGAGCTGCCGGAAGATTGAAAGGATAACTTTTCCATGACCGCATCTGAGCATATAACCGCATTTTCTATCGGCTTTTCGGATTCGGAAATAAAAAGGGTTTCGATGCATCCGGCTTTTTGAGCTTCTTCCACCATATGCCATCCTTCTACCAGGAAATGACCGGTCTTGTCACGTTCTTTTTTTAAGTGCAGCTTAGCGCATTCTTTGATGAGTTTATTCTGGGTTGAACTGATATATTTTTCCATGAGCCCATTGTACCATAAACATAAAAATTTGGATTGAAAGTTAGAATTTGTTTTTGTATAATCATTTCATAGCGTTGAGAAGACAGAGTACTTAAACAAACCTTGTCAAGAGAATCGGAATCGCGGCTGTAAGTTCCGTACAAGAAGATTTAGGGAATTCACCTTTGAGCAGAATTAATCATTCTCCGTTTCATACGGTTATCATGGCAATTAAGTGCGTTTTTAAAGACGAAGTGGGATGGTACCGCGAACATGTTTCGTTCCCATATTCGTCTTTTTTTGTTTTGTGAAAAAGGAAAGGAAAGAAATATGGAAAAAATTGAAGAACTTCGCCAGCAGGCACTCAAGCAGATTGCTGAAGCTTCCAATTTGAACGCATTAAATGATATGCGTGTCAATTACCTTGGTAAAAAGGGACCGGTTCAGGGCTTGATGAAGACCATGAAGTCATTGGCGAAAGAAGAAAGACCGGTATTCGGTCAGAAGGTCAACGAGCTCAAACAGCAGCTCAGCGAGCAGATTGAAATTCGTAAAGAACAGTTAGCTCAAAAGGAAATGGAACATCGCATCGAATTAGAAAAGATCGATATCTCTTTACCGGGTCGTTTTCCTGTGGTTGGTAATCTGCATCCGTTAAACTTGATCGTGCAGGAGTTGGAAGATCTGTTTATCGGACTTGGTTACCAGGTTATTGAAGGTGATGATATCGTATCGGATGAATATTGTTTTGAACGTGCCAACATTCCTAAGGATCATCCGGCAAGAGATATGCAGGATTCTTTATATATTGATCCGACTTGGTTACTTCGCACGCATACGACAGCGATTCAGATGGAAGTGTTGGAGAAATCTGCACCAAATCCAATCAAGGTAGTCTGCCCGGGTAAGGTATACCGTCGTGATGATGATGACGCTACCCATTCGCATCAATTTATGCAGATGGAAGGTTTGGTTATCGGTGAACATGTTACCTTATCGGATTTAAAGGGAACGCTGGAATTCTTAGCCCGCAAGATGTTCGGTCAGGACCGTCAGATCCGTTTCCGTCCAAGCTTTTTCCCATTTACGGAACCAAGCGTTGAAGTGGATGTTACCTGCCATATCTGTAACGGTAAGGGCTGTCCTACCTGCAAACAGACCGGCTGGATCGAAATTCTGGGCGCCGGTGAAGTACATCCTAACGTATTAAAGATGGCCGGTTATGATCCGGAAAAATGCAGCGGTTTTGCGTTTGGTGTAGGTATTGAACGTGTTGCGATGTTGAAGTACGGGGTAGATGATATCCGTCACTTCTATACCAATGACAAGCGCTTTGATGAAATCTTCAAGCGTTTTGAGTAGGAGGGCAGGATTATGAGAATTTCAAGAAAATGGCTTTCACAATATATGGATGTATCGGATCTGACCATTGAAGAAATGGCTGATAAGATTACCGATGCAGGATTTGAAGTAGAAGGAATTGAACATATGTCACAGGGAACCAACCTTGTGATTGGATATGTAGAAGAATGTTTTGATCATCCTGACAGCGATCATCTGCATTGCACGAAGGTCAATGTCGGAGATGAAGTATTAAGTATTGTCTGTGGGGCACCGAATGTGGCAGCCGGTCAGAAGGTTATCGTTGCTCTGGCCGGTGCTAAGCTGCCGGGCGGTGAAATTAAACGCGGTGTGATCCGAGGACAGGAATCCAACGGTATGATCTGCTCACTTTTAGAGCTGGGTGTCGACCCGCATGTATTAAGCGAAGAACAGAAAAACGGTATCGAAGTACTTGATGCGGATGCGCCTGTGGGAAATAAAGAACCTTTAAAATACTTAGGTTTGGATGATGAGATTTTAGATATCGGTTTAACACCGAACCGTTCGGACTGCCTTGCAGCCTTTAATATGGGTATGGAAGCAGCTGCCATCTTAAATCGTAAAGCTGTTCTCCCAAAATATGATGGAGCAGCCGATTTAGGTACACCGACAAAGTTAAAAGTAAGTTCCCAAACGGATAAATGTCCTTTATTCTACGGAAAGGTAATCGGCTCTGTAACGATTAAGGAAAGTCCGAAATGGATGAAGGAATTGCTTCGTGCTTCCGGTGTTCATTCAATCAATAACGTAGTCGATATTTCCAACATCGTAATGTTGGAGACCGGTCAGCCAATGCACTTCTATGATAAAGATGCCATCAAAAATCAGGAGATCACCGTAAAAGACGGTTTGTCTGTTGATTATACCGCACTTGATGGAGTTACTTATAAATTACAGCCGGAAGATGCTGTGATCACCAATAATGGCAACCCGATCGGTATTGCCGGTATCATGGGTGGCGATGACTCCAAGATTTTAGATACCACAAGCGGACTTATCATTGAATGTGCTATGTTTGATCATGTATCAATACGCAATACCGCAAAGCGTTTGAATTTGAATACGGAATCCTCTCAGCGCTATGCCAAGGGCATTGAACCGCTGGCAGCTAAAAAGGCAGTAGATAGAGCCGTTCAGCTTTTGATTGAATATGCAGATGCCAAAGATATCGAGCAAACCGTTGTATATGGAACGGATGGCTATACTCCTTTGACAATTGATTTTACGGCTCAGGATATCAATAACCGCTTAGGAACCGATTTCACCCAGGATGAGGTTGTATCTGTTTTTGAAAGATTAGTATGGAATCCGGAAGTAAAGGGTGATGTGATCACTGTTCATGTTCCAAGTACCAGAACCGATGTGGAAGGCAAAGCCGATTTAAGTGAAGAAGTCATCCGCTTGTTAGGATATGACCGTTTACCAAGTACACTTCCTTTGATGGAAATGACTGAAGGTAAACTGGATGCACGTCAGCGTTTAACCAGAATGGTTCGTACTTTCTTTACCAATCAGGGTCTTCAGGACTGCATTACATATACTTTGATCAGTACCGAAAAGAAGGATAATGCGATCTTAACGGAAGGGGAAGCGGTTGAGCTTGCCGTACCGATGAGTGAAGAAAGACGTTATGTTCGTACCAGCATCTTACCAAGCTTATTGGATGTTACAGCCTACAATATGGCGCGTTCTGTTAAGGATGTGAACGTATTTGAGTTAAGTGATATCGCCACAAAAGAGGGCTCCGGCACGCATTTTGCGTTTGTCTTAAGCGGATCTTTACAGCAGTCGCGTTGGGCAGGGTTCAACCTTCCAAGTGATTTCTATACCGCAAAAGGACTCATTCAGGCTTTCTTTGAATTAATCGGTATCAACGAACAGCGTATCTTCATCAAGGAAAACCACTATGATACTACACATTTCCATCCGTATCGCTCTGCAGAAGTATTTATCGGAAAAGACCGTGTCGGTATCTTTGGACAGATTCATCCAAAATATGCACAGAGTACTGATACAAAAGGTGTCATCATGGGTGAGTTTGATTTCAATAAGATCATGGATGTGAAAAAGTCCAAGATCAAATATGCAGCTATGTCGAAGTATCCAAGCGTACAAAGAGATCTTGCGTTTGTGGTAGAGCGCGATGTACCGGTACAGAAGGCTGTTGATATAATCCGTAAACAGGGTAAGGTCAATAATGAATGGATCATCCGTGATATTGAAGTATTTGATATTTATGAAGGTGAACACGTGAAGGAAAATGATAAGTCAGTTGCCCTTTCGGTAACCTTCCAATCCGATACGCATACTTTGAAGGATGATGAAATCAATACCGTATTTGATAAGATCTTAAATATGCTGGAAAAGGAATTAAATGCACAATTAAGAAGCTAGAAGGTTGGACTTAGTCCGACCTTTTTTTCTGGTTTTTCTGATGTATAATAAGGTTAATAAAATACGGAGGAATTATTTATGGGCAAATATATACTGGCCATTGATCAGGGAACGACCAGCACGCGGGCGATCCTTTTTGATCATGCGTGCAACATCATTAAAATGTCCCAGAAAGAAGGGCAGATCGCCTATCCGAAACCGGGATGGGTGGAACAGGATGCCAACCAGATTTGGATTGCGACCATGGCGGTGATTGCGGATGTGATTTCAAGCGCAAAGATTGATCCGTCCGAGATACATGCGATCGGAATCTCCAATCAGCGTGAGACCACAGTTATCTGGGATAAGAATACCGGACTGCCGATCTATGATGCCATTGTATGGCAATCCAGACAAACGGATGGTATCTGCGATTCATGGCGTGAAAAAGGATATGAGGATATCATCCGCTCCAAGACCGGACTTCGCATTGATCCATATTTTTCTGCATCCAAGATTCGCTGGATTCTAGACCATGTTGAAGGGGCCCAGGAAAGGGCTGAAAAAGGCGAGCTGTTATTTGGAAATATCGATTCCTGGTTAGTATGGAAGATGAGCGGACAGAAGGTACATATTACCGATGTAACCAATGCTTCAAGAACTTTGGTGTTTAATATTCATGAAACCAAATGGGATGATGAATTGTTAGAAATGTTCAATATTCCTAAATGCATGCTTCCTGAGATTCGTTCTACCAGTGAACAATATACAACAACTTCACCGGTATTGTTCTTTAATCAGGAGATTCCGATCTGCTCGGTTGTCGGCGACCAGCAGGCTGCCTTGTTTGGTCAGGGATGTTTTGAAAAAGGCATGGTTAAAAACACCTATGGAACCGGTGGCTTTATGTTGATGCAGACAGGCGATGAATTGGTAGAATCCCGCAATGGCTTATTATCCACAATCGCT
This sequence comes from Faecalicoccus sp., assembly GCA_017941505.1. The sequence goes on from JAGAWH010000212.1 coordinate 25,881, forward strand.
TGGAAGATTGGTGATAAGATCGATTATGCCTTAGAGGGAAGTATCTTTGTATCGGGTTCCTTGATGAAATGGTTACGTGACCAGCTCGGTCTTTTTGAACACACAAAGGAAACTTCCGATATGGCCATCCGTGCCAAAACGACCGGCGGTGTTTATATCGTTCCTGCCTTTGTAGGACTGGGCGCTCCTTATTGGGATGATAAGACAAGAGGTATGATCACGGGTATGACACTTGGCACCAACAGAGATCAATTGGTTCGTGCAGCTCTAGAGTCTATGGCTTATCAGTCCCGTGATGTCATGGAGGCGATGCAGGAAGATTCCAAGATTCAGATTTCTTCTCTGAAGGTTGATGGTGGTGCTGCTGCCAATGATTTCTTACTTCAATTCCAGGCGGATTTGATCCAGTGTCCGGTAGAGCGTTTTAAAATTCAGGAGCTGACTGCGATGGGCGCTGCTTTCTTGGCC
>JAGAWH010000213.1 GCA_017941505.1 Faecalicoccus sp.
GGTAACGTTTTGGACGGAACCGATGAAAAGCTTGCCGAAGCATTAGAAGCATTCAAGACCTTCTCTGATAATATGAAGAAATCCATGAAGGATACATTAAAGTCTACAGAAGAGTTTAAAGAATCTTTTGACTTTAAACCAAAAGACTTAATGAAGAATATGGATTCCAATAAGAAAGCACTTGATAAATGGTGGAAGTATCTCGAACTTGCAGCCATGAAGGGCTTTGATAAAAAATATTTACTTAATATTACAAACGCTGGTTTTAGCGCGGAGTCACTAAACGAGCTTAGATATATGTGTTCTCTGCATTCTGATGCTGTTGATGAATACAATAAACGTATACAAGAAGCTGATAATGATACTGAAGAATCATTTAATTCACATATGTCAAGGCTTCTTGCGATATTCGAAAATGCTGCAGGTAAATTATCGGCTGATAATAGTTTTACATCCGCTCTCAAAGAGAAGTTTAATGACTGGAGAACGATCATAGCAGGTTATATGCTTAACTATGATGAAATCGTTCAAAGGGCAGAAGAAGGCTATAAGTCGTCATTGCAGCATTTTAAGAAGTTTACTGTAAGTCAAGAAGACAGAGAAATTACAATTGATTCTTTGATTGAGAATGAAAAATCTCAGAAGAAAGCTCAGGAGATGTTTACTCAGCATCTTAAAGGAATCATAGATAAAGGCGGTAGTCAGGAACTTATAGATCATATTATGTCTATGGGTTACGAACAAGGCTATGCCTATGCAAAAGCTATTGATGATGGAACTGAGGAACAAATTAAAGAGCTTGGTGGACTTTTCCATGCGACTGAGTATGAATCTCCGAAAGAAAATGCTGAAGATCTTGGACATTCTTATGCCGCTGCTTACACAGAAGGCTTTAAAGAAATGTTTGATGAGATGGGTAACTATTTGCAAGAAGTAGCAAATGGTGAGCATTTTGGCTTTATTCCAGAAGATCTTTCGAATATTATGCTTGAAGTAGCCAAGGCTATCTGCGGTGATGAAGAAACCGCAAGAACAGCTCTTGGTTATTTTAATACTAATTTGGAAACCATGTTCAACACGCTTGTAACAGACGATCAAGCTGCTGGTATGGTATCGAATTATGCCGGAACTTTAGCTTCCAGTTTTGCTAATGGATTTAATAGTAAAGAAGCTACTGATGCACTTGCTACAGCAACAGATGGCGTCACAAGTACTGTTACAGATGCATTTCTTGCTTCTCTTGAATCGAACGAAGGTTCGTTAGAGAAGATAGAAGAGATAGGTTCAATTGTTCCATTCTCATTTGAAAATGGAATAGTTAAGAATATCAAACTTCCTGAGGATGCCGCGAAAACATTGTCAGAAGGTATTGTTGATACCAGTGAAGGCATAATTACATTAGAAAAGTTTAGGGATATTTCCAATAACATTATCGAAGGTTTAAAACAAGGTCTTTATGATGGTAAGGATGATGTTCTTGGAGCAATTAGAGATCTTTGTTCTGATATGGCGGATACAATGCAAGAAGAGACAGAAATTGAATCTCCTTCGAAGCTTTTTGCAAGATTCGGTCGCTTCATAGATCTTGGTCTTGCACAAGGCATTTCACAAAATGCTGGCATTGCTATAGATGAAACTGCATCTTTAGCTCAGAGAACTGTAGATTCGTTCAATTCTGTTGTTGGTATGATAAATGATATCTTAGCTGACAATATGGATTACAATCCGTCTATCGTTCCAGTACTTGATACTACGATGCTTCAAAATGGAATGGGTTATATGAACGGCTTATTCGATACCGGATATGGAATCGGTATCGGTGGTCAGTATGCGGATGCCGTTTCTGCGTCGTTTGCGAACAAAGAGACTCCTGAAGATAGCCAGCAGAATCCTGGAAATACCTATAACTTTACACAAAATAACTATTCAC
>JAGAWH010000214.1 GCA_017941505.1 Faecalicoccus sp.
GATGATGGCATTCTGCTGTTTCTTATCCATTGCAATGAATTCCATAGGCTCTAACTGCAACGGTGTAAAGATTGTCTTCAAGAACGCTTCCGGACTGCCAACTGCATCCTTTCCCTGCTTTACAGACTTATAATCTGCACGGTCCGTTCTCGCCTTACGGTCAATCGTCAATCCGGTATCGGTTTCAATGAAGATTTCACCTTCCTTTTCACCATTCTTGATGATGTACTCACGATCCGACTGATTCGTAAGTGCATAACGGATAGCATCTAATACAGATGTTTTCCCGGCTCCGTTCTTTCCAACCAGCTCAACGCTTTTTCCATCCGCTTCATACTCCGAAATGCCAAACAGATTCTTGATTTTGATTTTTGTTACTCTCATTTTTTAATCCTCCTTACTGAACAATCCGTAAATTCCTGCCGGAATAAGCAGTACCAATACCGTTCCATCACCGCAAACAATTGCCATCCACGTACATAACGCCATTCCAGCAACGATAAGCAACTTTCTCAAATCAATCTCTACTGCTATTTTCCAATCCATTTGCAGCCCTCTCTTTCAATATCTGTGTTGTTTCTTTGACCTCTTCCACCAGTTCATCAATTTCTTCATCCGTAAGATCCGGTTCATTACAAAATAGATGAAATTCTTCCCGACAATGCTTTATTGCGTCTGCTTCTGATTTATATCCCTTCTTCCGCATACCCATTTCATAGCGGATAAGGAACGCTTCATATCTTTTCATCCGTCTGCCTCCAACCAGATTACCTGAACGTAGTCACCGTATTCGCCCACCCATTCATACGCACGTTCCAAACTATCTCTGTAAACATCTATCGCAGTTCCATTCCGCAACATCTTATGGCCGCCCAAATCTCTAGCTTCAAAGAAGCCTATAAACTGTCCTTCCATTGTGTAGAGCATAGCTGTTTGACCTAAATGTTCTCTATTGCTTGCTATAATTCCTTCATATGGAATAGTTCCATCTGCGGTTCGATTTCCGCTCGCAATGTAGCAAGTGCATCTTACTGTTTGCGGTTTCCAATCGAAAAATGAGAATGCTGTGACATAAAGTGCTGTTATTATACTTGCGATCATTCCTTACACCCCACTTGATACGGTTCGCCAAACAACTCGCAGACCTTATACATTTCCGTTAAACTCCATTCCCTTTTGTAATTCAGCCGCATCGAAATATCAGGTTGCTGTAGACCTATGCAATCTGCAATGTCCTGTTGGCGAAGTTTTAACGCTTTCATATTTGCCAGAACAAAACCGTTAAATCTTTTCATTGCTTTTTGTTCTGGTGTTGCTCTCAGTTTTGGCATTCTTTAACACCTCCACATTTTCTGCTATTGGACCACGTTCGTTTTGCCCGATCGTAAATCTGTAAGTTCGTCCAGCTTTTACACTTTTAATACCGCCCTTAAACTGACTTACGTGGGTATAAATGGACTTCTTTTCACTGCCGATGTAGTATTCAAGAAATCCAAATCCTGCGGTTCTTTTGAAAAATTTGAGTTTTCCTTTGTGAAAATTTGACATTTTTCGACTTCTCCTGTAAGATAAAGACAAGGGATTTATCCCGTGTGTGTTGTGTAGCACCGTCTTAGTTTGCCGACTTCA
>JAGAWH010000215.1 GCA_017941505.1 Faecalicoccus sp.
ATTTCCTGGCCCGGTGTATATGTTACCTTACCCGATTCAGGATCCGTTGCCCAGCCTAGGAATTTATATCCATCCTTGGTTGGTGTTTCAGCCGGAATAGTGACTTTATCACCCTTCTTGGCGTTGATAACGGATGGTCCACCATTGCCGCCTGACGCATCAAAGCGAATCTGAATATCCTGGGCCACCTGTTCCCATACGGCATATAAACGCATGTCTTCTGCTGTGATTTCCTGACCCGGAGTATATGTTACCTTACCCGATTCAGGATCCGTTGCCCAACCAAGGAAATTAAATCCATCTTTTGTAGGTGTCTGATCCGGAATCGTTACCGCACTGCCTTCTTCCGCATTAATAGCTTCCGGAGCTCCGCTTCCACCTGTGGCATCAAATCTGATCTGTACAGTTACCGGATTCACTCCCCATACCGCATACAATTTCATATCATTTGATAAAGTTAATGTGTCTCCAGGAAGATACATTACTATACCGGATTCGGGATCATCGGCCCAACCTTTGAATGTATTACCATCTTTTGTCGGCTCTTCTGCCGGAATTGTCGCATTTCCGGATGCATCGGTATCTACGTGATCGAAGCTCAGATTTCCACCGTGAGCATCAAACATCAATTGATAGATCACAACATCTTTCTGCCATACCGCATACAGTTTCATATCACTCGATAATGTTAATGTATCACCAGGATGATAATCTACTTCGCCGGATTCAGGATCATCGGCCCATCCTTGGAATGTATTACCGTCTTTTGTAGGTTCTTCCATAGGAATTGTCGCATTTCCGGATGCATCTGTATCTACATGATCAAAACTCAAGTTTCCGCCATGGGCATCAAACATCAGCTGATATGTCACCACTTTCTGCCATACGGCATACAATTTCAAATCACTCGATATTGTTAATGCATCACCGGGATGATAATCTACTTCGCCGGATTCAGGATCATCGGCCCATCCCTGGAATGTATTACCATCTTTTGTCGGCTCTTCCATAGGAATTGTCGCATTTCCGCTTTCATCCGTATCTACATGATCAAAACTCAAATTTCCGCCGTGAGCATCAAACATCAATTGATAAGTAACCGGTTCTTGAGCGACAAAAGGCTCTTGTTCTGTCTCACCTTCATCAAAAAGTTCATCTTTGAGTACATTAGAGTCATTCTCTTTGATTTCCCATACGGCATACAGCGTTGTATCCTCTGTTAATTCAATCTTATCGCCCGGCTCAAAGAATTCTTTATCATCTTTGGATTCAATTTCATCATAGACATAATCTTTGTCCGTAGACCATCCAACAAATGTATAGCCATCTCGTTTTGGCTTATCTTTTGAAATCTTAATCGAATCACCATCTTTGCAGGTCTGATCTTTTGGAACATCGATGTCTTCGTCTGCATTTTCGTCATAAGTCAATGTATATGTGGACCCGTTTGGACTCTCTGTATAAACGTTTGTTTCCGGCAACGCAAAAACAGGCAGAGCGGTCCCTGCACACATGGACGTCGAAACTACAATCGCAGAAATGACTTTAACAAATTTAAAAGTTTTCATAATGTTTCCTACCTCTGTGCTTTACAGCTCCAAAAAGTATCTCTCTCACAAAACATTAATATCTATTGTTAGAATAGCACAGATTCTCAAAAAGTCAAAATTCCGAGAGACAGGCCAAACAAAAAAAGCTAGGAAATAATAATATGTCCTAACTTCTGACCCTTAACACTTTAAGATTTTCATTTTTCAATCTTTATGATCCAATAACCCAAATCGCGGGCTATTCTTTGCGGTTGATATCCTTTTTCCTTGAAGTAATTTACGGCACTTTGTGCGCCATGCTGCTTACGCATCACGATCCAGAATTTCCCGTTCTCATTTAAATGGTCCATCGCCTGATCGAATAAAGAATAAATCACCTTCTTGCCGGCACGAATCGGTGGGTTCAATAAAATACAATCGTAAGCACCCTCATCAATGCCATCCGATACACGAATATTTCCTGATAATTGATATTTCTCCATATTGGATTTGGCAAGCTCCACTGCTTTGATGTTCACATCGAGCATTGTGATGTCACAATCCCAAAAGCTTTTTAATACGACCCCGACCGGACCGATACCGCATCCTAAATCTAACACAGAGCCATGACACTCATCCTGTTTAAGCACCGTCTCCAATAACAGTCTGGTTCCGGAATCCAGTCTGTCTTTGGAAAAAACACCGGAATTGGAATTCAATTCAAATCCCTTTCCCATAATAGAAAAGGATACCTTTTCAGGAGTATCCTTTACTTGTTCATCGTTTGTAAAATAATGATTCATTACTTAACTGCTGCCAAAATAGCTTCCTTAATTGCTCTTGGAGAAATATCGTACAGATCATACAATTCATCCGGTTTACCGCTCTGTCCGAACATATCCATAATGCCTAAACGACATAATTTACATGGTGCACCGGTCTCTGCCATCACTTCAGCTACAGCACTTCCAAGACCACCGATAATCTGGTGCTCTTCTACGGTAATAATCGTATCGTGTGTTTTTGCCAGGCTGGCAATCAATTCTGCATCAATTGGCTTGATAGTATGAATGTTCACAAATGTAGGCTTGAAATCTAAATCAGCTAATGCCTTCATGGATTCCTGAACCATAGAGCCGGTCGCAATAACAGCTACCTTTTCACCTTCCTGAAGAACAACACCTTTACCGAATTCAAATTTATAACCTTCCGGTGTAACCTGTTCAACACCGCTGCGTCCTAAACGAACATAGAAAGGTCCCTGACGGTAGGCAATATCCTGTACAGCCTGATATGCTTCCTGATAATCGCATGGAACGACAACACTCATTCCCGGAATACCGCGCATAAGGCTGATATCTTCAATACACTGATGGCTGGCACCATCTTCACCTACGCTGATACCGGCATGGGAAGCGCAGATCTTAACATTTAACTGAGAATAGCCGATGCTGTTACGAATCTGTTCGAATGCACGGCCGGTTGCGAACATCGCAAAAGATGATGCAAATACAATTTTATTAGAAGCAGCTAAACCTGCTGCAACAGACATCATATTCTGTTCGGCAATACCCATATCAAAATGACGTGCCGGATCTACCTTCTTTGCCTCGCCGCTTTTTGTGCTGGCAGCTAAGTCTGCATCCAGAGCAACGATGTTCTGATCTTTTTTCATCAAGTCTTTTAATGCATCACCAAAAGCGACGCGGGTTGCGATTTTTGCCATATTACTGAGCTGCCTCCAATTCTTCCATGGCAGCCTTGTATTCCTGTTCATTAGGAGCTACACCGTGCCATCCTACATTGTTTTCCATAAAGGAAACACCTTTTCCCTTTACTGTTTCTGCGATAATTACAGTCGGTTTTCCCTTTACTGTACGTGCTTCTTTATATGCAGCAATTAATTCATCAAAATCATGACCATCCTGTACGTTGATGACATGGCAGTTAAACGCTTCAAATTTCTTATCTAACGGATCCACGTTCATTACATCTTCTGTATTTCCGTCAATCTGAAGATGGTTGTGGTCCACAATAATACACATGTTATCCAGTTTAAAATGCGCAGCTGACATAACAGCTTCCCATAACTGGCCTTCCTGACATTCACCGTCTCCGCATAATACATAGATACGGTGATCATTCTTATCTAATTTATTAGCCAAAGCCATTCCCACACCTGTAGAAATACCCTGACCTAAAGAACCGGTACACATATCCACTCCCGGTAAAGTAATCATACTTGGATGTCCCTGAAGACGGCTTCCCAATTGACGGAATGTCTTCAGTTCCTCTTTATCTATAAAACCTTTCTCCGCAAATACTGCATATAAAGCAGGACTTGCGTGTCCTTTACTCAAAACAAAACGATCTCGATCCTTGGATGTAAAATTCTGAGTATTAATATCCATTTCTTCAAAAAACAAACTTTCAATAATTTCAGTGGCACTTAAGCTTCCACCCGGGTGTCCACTTTTTGCTAAATACACTTCAGTAACAATGCTTTTGCGAATGCTGTTCGCAATCTTCTTTAACTGTTGATTGTCCATTGTGCTCTCCTTTACGCCAAATCATTCTAACACAAAAACAAATAATGTGGTAGAAAATTAAAAAAAATACAAAAAAGGTTTGACAAAAGTCATATTATTGTCAAACCTTATTCAATTAATCTTCCTTTTCTACTTCGAAAATGGTTGCACCAAGAGCAGGTACATTCACTTCAATCATAAACGGTTGATTGTGTCTTGGAATACGGATGGAGTGGCATACCTGCGGAGGTACGTTGATCCATGTTCCGTTGTATTTATCCCATTGTGTATTAATAACTTCTTTATAAGTACCCTTAGTCGGAACACCGAACTGCTGGTGATCATAATGGTTAGTAGAGAAGTTTACGACAAAGAGATAATCTTTCTTCGTTCCTTTACGAACAAAGGAGAATGTATTCTGTGACGTATTGTCCGCATCGATCCATTGGAAGCTGGACCAATCATAATCCTTATAAAAGAATGCATCGTTTTCAGTATACAGCTTACCTAGATCCGCAAAGAAATTCTCGAACGAATCATGCATAGGATATTGACGTAAGAACCAGTCACAGCCCTTCTTCTCATCCCATTCACGCATCATACCGATTTCATTTCCCATGAAGTTCAACTTTTTACCAGGGTGTGCAAACATGTACGCATAAACAGCACGAGCCTGAGCAAATTTGTCTTCATAGCTTCCCCACATCTTATCGACGATTGTGCACTTTCCGTGTACTACTTCGTCATGAGAGAACGGTAAGATAAACTTTTCAGAATAGAAATAAGCCATTGAGAAAGTTAAATCATAGTGATGATATTGACGATAAATCGGATCACGTTTCAGATAATTCAATGTATCGTTCATCCATCCTAAATCCCACTTATAGTCGAATCCTAAGCCGCCGTCTAATGTAGATTTTGTTACGTTCGGGAAGTCAGTAGAATCTTCCGCAATCAACATAATCTTACCCTGGTGTTCTTCATTCAACATATAGTTCATACGTTTCATGAAGTTGCAGGCACCTTCGTTAACACCATTGTTCTTATTTCCATGCCAGAAGATCGCATTGGAGATGGCATCCATACGAAGTCCATCGAAATGATAGATATCAATCCAGAAGTTAGCTGCTGACATCAGGAAGGAACGTACTTCTTCTTTCCATAAGTCGAAATTCAATGTACCCCATTCAGAGTTCGCATCAGAATCTTTCTCATATTCGTAAAGATGTGTTCCATCAAAGTTACATAACGCATAATTATCCTTTACAAAGTGCACCGGAACAAAGTCCATGATGACACCGATTCCTGCATTATGCAGTTTATTTACGAATTCCATCAATTGATGATTCGTACCTAAACGAGCTGTGGATGAGAAATATCCTGTACATTGATAACCCCATGATCCATCAAACGGATATTCACACAGCGGCATTACTTCAACGTGTGTGAAATGATGTCTCTTACAATGGTCAATCAAGTCGTTGATTACTTCCGGATATTTCATGAATTTGTCTTCTTCTTTTTCGATTAATTCTTCAAATTCATCTTTGATCCATGATCCAACATGCATTTCATAAATATTTACCGGAGAATCAAAGTTTTTACTGCGAGCTGCAAGCCATTTGTCATCGGTCCATCCATCAAAGGAAAGATCAGAGATAACGCTGGCAGTATTCGGACGAAGTTCTGAATAGAATGCATACGGATCCGCTTTATCAACGATAGTTCCGCCTGCCTGCGTAATGCGATATTTATAGGAATCGCCTACCTTGGCACCCTTAACAACTGCTTTCCAGATGCCCTGATCATCCTTTTCCATTTTATTCTTAGTTTCGTCCCAGTCATTGAATGTTCCGATAACTGAAATGGATTGCGCATTTGGTGCGTAAACCGTAAAGGTTGTGGATTTATTATTAACATGTGCACCAAATAAATTATAAGATTTTAATTCGCGGCCTTCAAAAAAGGCTGTAGTCTTTTTTTGGTCCATAATTTAAGACCTCCTTAATCAACATTTTACAACGATTAATAATAAACAGTAAAGGCAGTTTTCTAAAAATCTTAACTCAAATCCGCATTCACGAAGCCGCTGGAATCAAATACACTGTGAATCTGCTCTTTCAAATAATCGATTGTAAATAATTCACTGTAATATCTCTGGTAGTGCTGGGAGGCAAGTTCTTCCGTATATTTAGAAAAAGGTATCAATTTAAAATTGGTATATCCATATTCAAAATGATTCACAACCGGTGTTATATGCACGTTTTCAAAATGGATACCTTCCTTGTCTTTCACTACATTCACACCCGCTACCGCTCCGATTTCATACATATTCTGGAATTGTTCATCCGCTCTGTCGACCTGGGCAGCACTTGATACAAAGTTACCCAATGAATAGAACACAATCGTTTCCTTACCCTGGGAGTTCACTAAAGTTTCAGCCGGCTGTATGCAGTGCGGATGGTTTCCTACAATAATATCCACTCCCTGCTCGTTTAAAAAGGCAGCGACTTCCGCCTGGACAGGATTGATATCATACGTAAATTCCGTACCCCAGTGCATAGCTGCGATCACGACATCCGCATTTTCCCTCGCCCGGGCAACATCGGAAGCTAACTTATTTTGATAATCTTCATCAAATTCACCATATCCGTTTAAAAAATAATTCACGCTGTAAGGAAACTCGGCATACTGGTTGGTGCCATAGGTATAGGCTAAAATCGCAATTTTGATGCCATCTATTTCCACTATAGAGATGTTGTTGGCTTCTTCTTCATTTGAATAAGCTCCGGTATGCCCGATACCGTTTTGATCTAATATTGATAACGTATTATCAACACCTGCCTGCCCCATATCTACGGTATGATTGGTCGCAAATGTCATATAATCAACTCCTATGGAAGGATATTGATTTGCGATTTCGTATGGCGCATTAAAGGTATAGGCTACACCGCTGATTCCAAGCTCTTCTCCTCCGATAGGCACCTCCTGGTTACAGATTGTCAAATCTGAATCTAAAAGCGGCTTTACATCATCAAAATAGTCACCGAATTGATAATTATCCATGGAATCATACAATCCCTGTTCCCACAAAAAGTCTCCCGTAAACACCAGAGATATATTGGTATCATCCGATTTTTTCGGTTCTTTTTGTTCTGTCTGGGGCTCTGTGTTTACATCCTCTTTGGCTTCGCTATTCGATCTTGGTAAAAGAACTCCTCCTACTGTTATGAGAAGCACACCGGCTAAAAGTAAAATCATTGCACGTTTATTCATAAGATAGTCAAGCTTTTCAGCTTTCCTCCTTTCGTAAATCCCTATTAAATAGTATACACAAAAAATTAGATAACTAAAATCAAGCCTCAATTTGTGATTTTAAAAAAAATTAGGTCCGGTTCTCTGTTTCGCGTGGCAGGCCACGACGAAAACAGGAGAATCCTCTCCTAATTTTTTATTTATTGGGTTATACTATCTCTA
>JAGAWH010000216.1 GCA_017941505.1 Faecalicoccus sp.
AAGAAGATATCCGGTCAGTTTGTATCAGAAGATAGTGCGGCAGCCTATACAGACATACTGACTCTTTTACAGACCGCCAATCTCAGAAATGAAAATGCCTTAGCTTACTTGGCACGAGTTTTAAGCTAAGGCTCTTTTTTGTTTATCGGTGAATAGTAACAAATATTTTACAAATTTATAAAATTCTTTTCAATTTTTTATAAAAGTGTGCTATTATATTCCCACCGGGATTTAGCACAGCTTGGTAGTGCGCTTCGTTCGGGACGAAGAGGTCGCTGGTTCAAATCCAGTAATCCCGACCATTTGATTGTAAAGTCGAACATAGTTCGGCTTTTTTTAATGACAAAACCCATCCTGGAATCTCAGGATGGGTTTGTTTCTGTAACCATGGTTGTGCTTACATCTGCTTTTGCACATTGATACATTTTGATAGAACGATAGACCATATAAATCGATACAGCTGTGATGGCTGCGACAAAGATAAAGTTACTGAACAATTTTGCCTGTAATATATCTGCTCTTTGATTGTAGAAGAAAGGAAGAATCAAATGTACAAACAACAATGTATTGATGAGTGCGTTTGATAATTGCAGCCATTCAACTGATGCGACAATCGGACGATTTTTATTTTTTGAATATGCCAAACCGATAATCGATGCCAGATATTGGAAAAGAATAACTGCTTCAAAAACCAGGACAAATCGTTTATCAGTAATCCAGATAGCCTGGAAGGCACTGGATCTGTTCATGATATAAATATCGAATGTAATCGCCCGCAGGCACATAATGGCAGATGTCAGCCAATAACATCGCTCCGGTCTTTTTAACTGCCTTGCCTGAAACAGGGCGGCTACTAAAAGTGTGATCACACCGGCTGCCGAATAGGATCCTGAATACATCCATAATGAAGAGTAGACAAGATATCCAAAGCAGAATTTTGCGGTCGCTACAACGGTAGATATCGCAAGTGAGAAATAACCTGTTGTCTTTTTTTCGTAGTAATTGTCCAGATACATGAGAAACCGTTGTTTTCTACTGGCTGATTTCGGTTCGTTCATTCTCATCTACCTCCTTCCATACCAGGGTGACAATCCATCCGACACTTGTTAACCACAACAGAGTGACGGCCAAATCAATCCATGTGGAAATTGATGTTTCAACTAAGCTCATTATGAGGAAGATAATCAACATCCATAACGCAATCCTTAACTTAGGTCTCTGATTAAAGGAGATCGTTAATGCGATAATGACAAACGACAGCAGATATCCAAACAACAAAAGTGTTTCTGTATCGTTTTGATCCGCATTCATCACCAGAAGGAAAATTACTGCTGCAATCAATATTCCTGTTGTGATCCATTGCCAGAGCTTTGGTGGGTTGGTGATAATGATTGAGAATATAATCATGGAAAGACCAACCACTTCTAAAATGATTAAAACACTTACCGGTATATTTATAATCGCATAGCCGCCTATAAACAAGAGAGCTCCCAGGGTTACAAGGTAATCGCTGATTGTATGTTTTTTAATGAGTCGAAGGACGCTGGCAATAAGTGCGGCCCCACTGGCTGTGTATCCTATATTTTTCATAAAACTTGACATCAGCTGTAGAGGAATGAAATTGATTCCTAACTCCTGCATACAAATTAATATGATACTTAATAACAGGAACATCGTTTCAAGCCCTCTTCGCCTAGCTACCAGGATTAGTCCAATAATCAAAACCAGAATTACGACTCCGATAAAAATGCGGGCTGCTGATTCAAGCCGGTAAGAGGAGGTAATAAAATTAGTGCCATTCAACATCAAAGATACATATCCTATGGAATATTCTGCATTTCCGGAATAATCCGTAAACGGAGTGGATGTATTTGTCGTAAAGCTCATCTTTCCATCTTCGTAATGCGGAGTAATCAATAGATTCATCGAACCATTGGTGGAATTGCCTTTGAATTCATAAAATCCTCCGAGTTTTCCATGCATCACCTGATTGTTGTAAAGAATGGTATTGATGTCAACTTCCTGGTCTTCAGAATAATGCGGCAGAACAAATTGATATGTTTTATCTAACGGCAGCATAATTAAGGTTGTAGAATCGGTCCTGGATATATAGAGTTTAGGAGCCTGATCCTTATCCAGATCATATTTATAATAGTCATCTGTTACATTCTTTGTCACATCACCCTGCGGGGTAACGCGGTATAGAAAATTCCGATTCTCATCAACGAGATCAATGGTTCCATCATAATCGATGGAGATTAAGGCATGTTCTTCATTTGGAGTGAACAGCTTTTCCGGATCATTTGTACTAAACATCCAGGATAGATAGACATCCGGATAATGTTCTCTGGTAAAATTGGTTATGACATTTAAACTGATATTCCAATCGGACTCGTATTTTCCGACAAACATTTCCTGATAAAGTTTGGAAATTAAATAGCTTTGAAGGAATGTGATATCAATTTCATCCTGCGCAGACAACATGTCATTGGACAACATAATTCCATATATATTGGTAATCAGATTATTGGCTGAGCGGTCTGCCCACATGTTTTTTAAAGGATCTTGGAAAACTTTTACATAGGTTTTCGTATCCGGTACGACAGTGGTCAGAAACTCCATCAACATATGAAGAATGTGATTGGTTCCCGGGTTTGTCCGGTTATCATCGTTACAAAGCTGGCGCATGATCATATTGGATTGCTGGGATAAAGCTCCATAGCTTGAATCCGATTCCGGTGCCGGAAGATATAGATCGGTTCCGTTTCTGCCAAAGCCCCATTCACCAAACGGTACCATCGGTACATAGTCATTTTTTCCGAGAATATTAAATATGTTTCGGTACGCTTTCGGTTCTTTGGTAGTCCTTGGGCAGGCAAAATTATAGTTAAATACCGTTTCTTCAGAAAAAACATCACTTTCGCAAAGATCACCTGCTGTGATATTGGAGATGGCAGCAGCTCTTGAGAATCCGGAAATCCAAACCTTTATATTATTTTTATCCAGATTATGTTCATCGATATAATCCCATATACGCTGCTGTACTTTTTGAGAGGCACTGTTAAAACCGACATGACGGGTTTCATCGCCGATGGTAAAGTTTGAGAGCCATTCATTGCGATATCCACCACCGCATACGGATACGGCAAGCAGGGTAAAATCATCAATCTTCTGCCATCCCATTGTAGTCGCAACGGTATCGACGGTTGGTTCATTATCGTATTGCAGGGCTTTGATATCCTGGAAATGAGCCTGCTCCAGGTATTCTTTGATGGCCTCTCCCTGGTAGATCAAATCCGTGTCGCGGATACGAAACGATGATAAAGCCATACCTAATGATGATTGAGCTAATAAATGATTGTACTCCGTTGCATCATGTGTAAACCATTCCCTGGCAAAAGGAAATTTCCAATTGCGGGGGAAGGGAGCAGCTTTATAACCGTAATAACCATCAATCCATTCTACGGAACTATCTGTTTGTTGAGCCGGCATCTGGGTAGTATTATCTGTAAAAAAAAGCCGGAAATTCACAAAACTTATTGCTGCAACGATTACAAGGATGCATAGGGCTGCTAATTTCTTTCTCATGTAATCACCTCTATCCTAAATCTTAAAATCAACAGAATAAATTCTCAAGAGAATAGATTTTATCTTTTACATTTTTGTCATCGTGTTTTACCATAAAGAGGTAAATGGAGTAGAGGTTTATATGGAAAACTTTGAATTTTTAAGAGATCTTGCCTTATTGATGATGTTATCAAAAGTGCTGGAGATATTTTTGCAGAAATACCGTATTTCAAAAATAGTTCCTTATATTCTAACCGGAATGATTTTAGGACCATTTGTGTTTGGAATTATCAGAGATAGTGAACTCATTACCCTTTGTGCTAAGATAGGCGCTGTCTTGCTTGTATTTGAGGCAGGCCTTGCCACCAGATTGTCACTTCTTCAGCATGTGCCCCGACCGGTAATCTATATTGCCGGCTTAAGCGTTCTTTTCTCGCTTTTCGCAGGGGCAATCATATATATGATATTCTATGGATTCGGTCCTATTGGATCTGAAAATCTGTTGAAAGGATTATTCTTTGGAATCATATTATCATCTACCTCATTGTATTCTATCAGCCGTCTTCGCAGACAGATAGGTAATGTATGGAATATCACGCTGAATGCATCTGTGTTAAATAATATGCTGGTGATCGTTGTATTGACATTGGCGCTGGGTGTAAAGATCAACGAAGCTAATCTGTTTTTGATCCTATTAAGAGCTGTTATGCTGGTGGTGTTAGGCTACGCTGCCGGATTACTGCTTCGATCCATTGTTTGGTTTTTGGAGGATACGTTCCCGCGTTTTCAATCTCCATCTATATTGTACTTTTCTTTCGCTTTACTATTGGCCTATTTTTCAGCCCGTTATTTTGGCCTGCCGGATGTGACAGGAGCTTATATTGCAGGTATTGTTTTACAGGCCTTATATGGTGAAAATCCATATCAGGTAAAGGAAATGGACTGCCACTCATTTTTCACATCTTTATTTTTTATCGGCATAGGATTAAGCACAAGTTTAGGATCTTTGGATCTGCGTCTGTTGATCTTCGGTCTTATCTTGATTGTTTTTGGATTAACCTTCAAAACAGCGGGCAGTGTACTTGGTGCAGTAATCGGTAAATATGATTCTTCCACTTCAATGCGGATCGGTATCTGTATGATGCCGGAAGCTGAACTTTCCTTAATAGCTGTTTGGAAGGGAATTGAAGCCGGATTGTTAGGAGGCAGCTTCATGATTCCTGTCATCTGTCTGGTTTTTGGTTCTTTGTTCATTTTTCCAAACATACTAAAAAGAATGTGATGATACCAATGTCATTCAGTTAAGAGTGAGGACACATCGAGGCAATCACAGAAAGTGTGGTTGCCTTTTTTCTTTCGGTAAAAAAAGTGAAAAAAAGACTTGACAAGAAGAGTTGCGGAATTTTTAAACATAATCCGAAGGAATT
>JAGAWH010000217.1 GCA_017941505.1 Faecalicoccus sp.
TAATTTTCCAGTCGGAGTATGAGTGATAGGGTCAAATTCACTGCAATAGATTGCTTGAATTTGCTCTGCTAAATTCTTGTTTATTTGTTAGAACTGCACTACACATACAACAAATTTTGATCTATTAAACACTATAATTATTAATATCGGAGGTAAATAATATGCCAGGTATTTATACAGAAGCTGATTACGAGCAATCAGTAATACAGCTATTCCAGGGAATGGACTATCAATATGTCTATGGTCCAAATGTAGAAAGAAACTTCCGGAGTCCTTTATATGATGAGGTTTTGGAAGATTCTTTAGTGCGTCTAAATCGGGACCTTCCTCATAATGCGATTCAAGATGCGCTATATAAGCTGAGAAACTTTGAAAATGGCTCATTGGTACAAAAAAATGAAGTTTTTATGGACTATCTACAAAATGGTGTACCAGTCCGGTATTTTGCTGACGGAGAGGAAAAATCTTCAATTGTTTACCTCGTAGATTATAAGAACCCAAACAATAACTCGTATATTGTCGCAAATCAATGGACATTTATTGAAAACAGCACAAAACGGCCGGATGTAATCTTGTTTTTAAATGGATTACCTGTTGTTCTAGTGGAATTGAAATCGCCATCTAGAGAAGAAACAGATGCATCTGAGGCCTATTTGCAGCTTCGTAATTATATGTTGGAGATTCCATCTATGTTTATCTATAACGCTATTTGCGTTATGAGTGATCACTTAACAAGTAAGGCAGGAACAATTACTTCAGGTGAAGACCGATTCATGGAATGGAAAACCAAAGACGGCAGTTATGAAAATACACAATATGCTCAATTTGATACCTTCTTTGAAGGAATGTTTCAGAAAGAGCGACTGCTGGATATTATAAAAAACTTTATTTGCTTTTCGAATGATGGTATCAGCAAAATAAAAATCTTAGCTGGATATCACCAATATTTTGCGGTTAGAAAAGCAATCGAATCTACAAAACACGCTACAGTTACCGATGGTAAAGGTGGTGTCTTTTGGCATACACAGGGCAGTGGAAAGTCCCTTTCCATGGTTTTCTACACTCATCTTTTGCAGGAAGCCTTGGAGAGCCCAACTGTTGTTGTATTAACGGATAGAAATGACTTGGATGATCAATTATTTAATCAATTCTTTAAATGTAAAGAATTCCTTCGTCAGACACCGTTACATGCTGAAAGCAGAGAAAACTTAAAAGAATTATTATCAAAAAGAAAAGTAAACGGCATTATCTTTACCACAATGCAGAAATTTGAAGAGTCTCATGAGCCTCTTTCTGAAAGAAGAAATATTGTGGTTATGGCAGATGAGGCTCATCGTGGACAATATGGCCTTTCTGAAAGAATTAAGTTAACAAAGAATGAGGCTGGGGAAGATATTGCGAAAAAAGTAGTTGGAACAGCACGTATTATTCGTAACAGCCTTCCAAATGCTACATATATCGGATTTACAGGTACTCCGATCTCTCAAGCAGATAGAAATACACGGGAAGTATTTGGCGATTATATCGATATCTACGATATGACACAGGCGGTAGAAGATGGAGCCACTCGTCCGGTTTATTATGAAAGCCGTGTTATCAAACTTAAACTGGATGAGCCGACATTGAAATTAATTGATGATGAATATGAAGCGATGGCTAATAATGCTGATCCGGAGGTCATTGAAAAAAGTAAACGGCAACTGGGTCAAATGGAAGCTATTCTCGGAAATGATAGAACCTTAGATTCTTTAGTTGGTGATATTTTAGATCATTATGAAAACTATAGGGAAAACCATCTGACAGGAAAGGCTATGATTGTTGCTTATTCTCGTCCTATTGCAATGAAAATCTATCAAAAAATCTTAGAACTTAGACCGGGCTGGAAAGATAAAGTAAAGGTTGTTATGACAGGTAGTAATAAAGACCCGGAAGAATGGCATGATATCGTTGGCAATAAGGCTTATAAAGAAAGTTTAGCTGTTTCATTTAAAGACAATGACAGTCCTTTTAAGATTGCTATTGTGGTAGATATGTGGCTGACAGGTTTTGATGTGCCTTCACTTGCGACAATGTACGTTTATAAACCAATGTCTGGACATAATTTGATGCAGGCAATTGCCCGAGTTAATCGTGTATTTAAAGATAAAGAGGGTGGATTGGTTGTTGATTATGTAGGAATCGCCAGTGCCTTAAAGCAGGCTATGAATGATTATACAGTTCGAGACAGAAAGAATTATGGCGATACCGATGTCGCAAAAGTGGCATATCCGAAATTTCTTGAAAAGCTGGAAGTCTGTCAGGATATTTTCCACGAATATGATTATTCAAAATTCCTGGATGGTACTGAGCTGGAAAGAGCTAAGGCCATCAGCGGTGCGGTTAACTTCATAATGGATATAAAGCGTGAGAAAGATAGGGAAGCTTTCTTAAAAGAGTCTTTTATGCTAAGACAGGCATTATCTTTATGTTCATCGCTGGTTGAGGAGAAAGACCGGTTTGAAGCTGCTTTCTTTGAATCTATACGGGTACTGGTAAACCGCCTATCCAGCCAGGGAGCCGGTTCAAGAATCTCTTTGCCGGAGATGAATCAAAGAATTAATGAACTTTTAAAGCAGAGTATAAAAAGCGAAGGAGTCATTAATCTCTTTTCCGATGTACATGAAGAATTCTCACTATTTGATCCACGGTTCTTGGATGAAATATCCAAGATGAAGGAAAAGAACCTGGCTGTTGAATTATTGAAAAAACTTATTGCAGAGCAGGTACAGATTTATCGTAAGACAAATGTTGTTAAGTCAGAATTGTTCAGTGAAATCATTCAGAAAACTATGAATGCTTACTTAAATGGAATGTTAACTAATGAAGAAGTTATTCAGGAACTGCTGAATTTGGCAAAACAGATTTCAGATGCAAAAAAAGAAGGCGAGCAGCTTGGATTGACTGCAGACGAATTAGCTTTCTATGATGCCTTAACAAAGCCACAGGCTATTAAAGATTTCTACGAAAATGCTGAACTTATCGCTATTACTAAAGAACTTGCAGAAGCTTTGCGAAAGAATCGAACTATAGATTGGCAGAAAAGAGAATCTGCTCGCTCAAAAATGAGGATGATTGTAAAAAGACTTCTAAGGAAGCACAAGTATCCACCTGAAGGCATGGACGATGCCGTTAAAACAGTAATTCTTCAATGTGAACTGTGGACTGATAATCAAGATATGTCTGAGAACGCATAAATTGATAAGAGTTTAATTATATTTTAAGAATATTATAGAAATTAGGAGGTAGTGCTTTATGGATATTGAACGCGGTCGAATAATCAATGACTTTATAGAGCCAAACAAGAAGCAATATATTATCCCTGTTTATCAACGAAATTATGAATGGTCTCACGAACAATGTGTAAAACTATTCGAAGATATCGTAAATGCATATAAAAGGGATAAATCTCATTTTTGTGGATCAGTTGTTTATGCTCAACTCCCTCCTAAACATGGAATTGATTACTATGTGATTGTTGATGGTCAGCAGCGATTAACCACAGTTTATTTACTCATCAAAGCTTTAATTGATTGTGCCGAAACCGAAAAACAAAGAGAATCTTTATCTGAAAGTGTGATCAATAGAGATAAATTTGATACCTATGATGTGGAAGAAGCCAGTAAATTAAAATTAAAACCAATTAAATCGGATAACCAGCAGCTATATCTCTTGATGGAGAATAAGTATGACCAAATGGATAAAAGCAGCGGTATATGGGTGAATTATTCTATTTTCAAAGAATTGATTCAAGAACTGCTTGCGAAAGATCCAAACATGGATGTGAAGATGATTTATAAGGGGATAGAGAAATTGGTATGTGCAAAGATTCGATTGGATCAAGATGATAATGCACAGGAAATATTTGAACGAATCAATTCTACCGGTGTCCCTTTAAGCTTGTCAGATCAAATTCGAAATTATGTTTTGATGACAGATGAAAACCAGGATAAGCTTTATGAAGATTATTGGTTAAAAGTCGAACATCTCGTATCCAAAGAAAATATGACAGCTTTCTTCATGGATTATTTAAACTTCAAATTAGATGGATTCACCAAAGAAAAACAGGCTTATGAGGATTTTAAAAAATTGTATGTGCAGGACAAATATACTAACGAAGGTATGTTAAAAGAAATACTTCATTATGCAGAGTTTTATAATGTTTTCTTGAATGGCAGTCCAAGTTATTCGAACACAATCAACGAATCCCTTGAAGGACTTAAATTATTAAATCAATCCACAGTATACCTTTTCTTATTTAAGGTGTTTGATGATTATAAAAACGATGTAATTGATCAGGAGGAATTAGCTAAGATATTACGCATGCTTTTAAATTACAGCATCCGTAGAACGATGTGCGATATTTCATCTAACTCATTAAGAGGCATGTATAAAACGCTTTATAACCGCGTATTTAACCAGGCAGAGAATAAAGAGCATTATTATGATTCTATAGTCTCATTCATGCTTCAATTGACATCTAGAGATGCCATTCCTACTGATGATGAATTCGAATATGCCTTAATTAATAATAACCTGTATCGCAAACATGCACTTTGTAAATATCTCTTGGTTGGAATTGAAAACCAAGGCAAAGAAAAGGTTATGACGGATATGTTGAGCGTAGAGCATGTGATGCCGCAGAATAAAAATCTGTCAACTTCCTGGCAAAAGATGTTAGGCGATAACTGGATGGAAGATAAAGATAGATGGCTCCATACGTTGGGAAATTTAACACTTACAGGATATAACAGTGAGCTTGGAGATAAACCGTTCCTTGAAAAGAAAAAGATGATCGAAGATAAAAATACAAAGATTGTTAACCTTTATTCAGATATTCAAAATAAAGTGGAATGGAATGCTAAGACGATACAAGAGCGGGCTAAAAGGCTTTCAAAAGAAGTAATGCGTCTATATCCGATTGAAAAGCCAGCTAAACTAATCTCGTTTTCTGATCCAAGGTATAAAGAGTATACTTGCGCAGAACCGAGCAACGCTACATATAAAGCCGTTAATTATTATGAGCTTGAAGGTGAAAGAGTAAGCATAGATAGTTTTGCGAATATGGTGCGCTCGGTGGCTAAGAAGTTATACGATAAAGACTCATCTGTTATTGAACGCATGGCAAAAAATTTAGAGACTTTTAAAGACTGGATAAATCCTGTTTTCTCATACAATCCTAAAGATGTTAAAGGGACAGTAAAACTGGAGGGAACCAACATTTATATCAGTACGGGATATTCTGCTTATGATTGCGTAAGCTTTATCCGAGGATTATTAAGAAAATACGATTTGGACATTGAAGAAGATTTTGTTTACAGCGCAAGGTCTTATCAACCGAGTAAATCTGCGGATTCAGAAGAGGAAGGACGAAAAGGGATTCGTCGAAGTTATTGGGAATATGCTTTACCGATAATTCAGCGTGAAAATGCGCATAGAAAAACTTATTTGAACTGCACTCCTACAACCAGCAATGAGACTAGGGGAGCCTTTGGAATAGCAGGATTTGATGTGAGATGTGTTGCCAATTATGATGAAGCCAGAGTTGATTTATGGTTGGCAAGTAATGATACAAATAAAAATAAAGAAGCGTATGATCTTCTTTATGAACATAAAGATGCTATAGAATCAGAACTTGGAGTTTCCCTTGGTTGGGGAAGAGGAGATGACTATAAGTCATCATGGATTGTTTATCACTTGAAAGATGTCAGCATTACTAATAAGCAAGACTGGACAAAGATGGCTCAATTTCATGCAGAGTGGAGTAATAAGATTTGTAATGCAGTATTACCGTATTTGAAAGCTCGATTCCATGGAAAAGCCACAGTAGAGGAGTTTAGACAATCGTTACAATTATCAGAGTTGAATTATAGATGGGCGTTATCTTGTCCTGATATTGAAGTAGAAATTGCAAAATGTGAAGAAGGCTGGATACGTTTTAAAACCAAATATATGGACTCTCTATTGCCTGCAATTGATGGATATTTAAGCGATTGGAAAACGTTCAGTCATTATTATTATAAGATTAGGAAGAAAAATAAAAATGAAATTAACATTCAGCTGGCAATTAATTTGACCAACCTTCCTGATCAGCAGAAAAATACAGTGGATAAAATATGTGAATTATTCCCGGGTGGATATTCAGACACAAAATGGAAAATGCCTTTTGTGACTAAACAGTATTCTGTACAAAACTATTCAAAAGAGGAAATAGAGAAAGCGTTGAATGAGTTTCTTGATGAAATTTGGAAATTTGAGCAATCTTTAAAAGATAATGCATTCTAATCGATGAAATCCGCTTTTTCAGATACTCAAATCTGAAGAAGCGGATTTCTTTCTAAGAAAAGTGCTACGGTTGACTATACCAGTGTTTATCATATGCTTCTAAAAAAGCAGAGACTTCTAAAATGAATATCTCTTTTGGAATTCTGCATCCTCCAAATATATTTTGGAATGTGAATCCATCTTCGCAATCAATATTATTCCAAGAGATTTCAATGTAATCTCCAACAAGTTGAAAATAAATGTCCGCAAGGATAGCACCAGAAGATGCTGTATGCCATCTATGATGTAAATTCCATTCATCCAATTTATCATAGTAAGCATCGAATTCATTTATGTCATCGCTGTCAAATTCTCTGGCGTTTTCATCTTTAATAGCTGCATATTCTCCATCCACCTGAACGGGATAGGGGTCTTCCTGCAGCTGGTTTAAAAATGTATGAAGCCATATTACCAGTTCATCTAAGTTCCATCGAGTGGTAAAAATATCTCCGTTATGCTCAAAGGCGAGAATATTTATTCCGTTGATAATCATCGATAACTCTGTTTGGTGAATATCATCAAAGTACGTATATACAATATCAAACTGTGGTGAAAGACTTATCATAATTCCCCTTTTATTATTTCTGCATTTTCGTTAGTAAAATCACTGAGCTCATAGCTGCGGATTCTTTGATTCACTAAATGAGGAATCACAAATCCATTTTGCACAAGCGATGATAATCTGTTAATGATGGTTCTGTTTGTTACATGGAATTCACGACTTACTTCCATTGGTGTAAATTCTCTTTGATAATGTTCAATCAAAAATCGCAGTAATTCTTTCTCTTTTGTATTCAAATGGGATAATGGTGGTTTTATAAAGTCTACTGTGGAATTTTGCGCAAGTTCTTTGACAGAACGGGAATACAATAAAACCATGCGAAGATAATAACATATCCATATTTCAAAATGAGGCGGATTATTCCTTCCGGAATAATATAATGCAGGTAATTCCATTTGAAGCGATGCATAATATTCATCAATATCATAGGCAAAGTATTCATCTAAAGATCCGATACCGCTAAATCCATATCCGTTGATATCTAAAATATAACCGGATAAAAGTCTTGCGGTTCTTCCGTTTCCATCTTCAAAAGGATGAATTGTAACGAGTTGGTAATGTACTATGGCTGCAACAATTAGGGGATGATCATCCGTAGTATTTACATATTCACATAGTTCATGTATAAGACGGGAAATATCAGAGGCTTCCGGTGGAATATAATCCGCTTTACCGGTGTGTGTATCATACACCGCAAAAAGGACACCGGGAGGCATAGGAGATCGAAATCCAATTTTTTCTTTGGATGAGCCTTTCATAATTCTCTTCTGAACATTCAGTATTAATTTCTCGGAAAATTTGATCTTTTTTTCTGCCTGTTTTTCCAAGTAGGTTAAAGCTAAATAATAGTTTCTGACTTCTTGTTCCGGCTTTAGAAAATGTTTTCTATCATCGGCGTCGATTGCGTTATTTGCCTGTGCTTCCGTTAAAGGATTTCCTTCAATTTTTGTCGAGGAATAAGCGCTCTTCTTTTTAGAATTTTTACGCATCCTGTTGATCAGAGGCTTAGGAATCACAAGGGAGGAAAGGGTATATCGATTTTGTTCAATTTCAAGAATATATTTAAGGATTTCATTGGAAAGATTCACTTTAATCATAACTTTTTTGACATCTCCTCTCTTCTGAATTTCACTATTATTTTATAAAAATTTCACTATTTTTTCACTATTTTTTCACTATTTTGACTTAGCTCTACTAAAAAAGACGCCAAATTTTGACGTCTTTGATGTTTTGAATTACTTAAATTCGATTGGCAAGTTCAGCGGCTTGTGAGGTAGCTGTATTTGTCTTGCCGGCTTTTAGAGCATCTCCAATCACATATACCTCTTTGACTAAATCTTTGATCTGATCTTCAAGCGGATTGTAGGAAACAGAACCTAAGGCAAGGATAATATTGTCAAATCCACGGATTGTCTTGATTTCTCCATCGATTTCATAATCAACACCATCGCTGTATACTTTTGTGATCTTTGCGTTGCAGATTCTTGGAACACCCGCAAGGCGGTTCATTAAGTGTTCTCTTGCACCGAGATAGAGATCCATGGCAATGTCCGGAAGCTGATCGATGATCGTAGCCTGGATGTAATGTTCTCTTAAGAAATCTGCACATTCAGCACCAACAAGACCACCACCTAAAATTAATGTGTTACTGCCGGTCTGTACTTTACCTGCAATGACATCAATAGCCTTCAAAGCACCGGCTTCTTTCAATCCTTCGATATTCGGTTCTGACGGTTTTGCTCCGGTAGCCAGAATCACAACATCCGGTTCTTCTTTTTGAATGAGCTCTTTGGTGACAGGTGTATTCAATATCATCTTCGTTCCGTATTTTTGATTCATTGTGATCCAGAACTTGATGGCAGTGAGAATAGATTGTTTACAAGGTGGGAAAGCACCGATGCGGTATTGACCGCCAAAGTGGTCATCTGCTTCGTAGATGGTCACATCATATCCTCTTTTGGAAAGAAGCCATCCTGCTTCCAGTCCGGCCGGGCCGGAACCGGCAATCAAAATCTTCTTTGTTTCTGTGGCAGGTTCATAAGTCCATTCGCTTTCGTGTCCTGTAATTGGGTTTACAAGGCAGCTTGTAGGAAGCGGTGGATCTTGCAGCATATTTCCTAAACATGCCTGTAGACATCCGATACATTGAGAAATCTCATTAATTCTTCCTTCTTTGACCTTGTTCGGGAATTCCGGATCCGCTAAAGATCCTCTTCCTAAATCAACCATATCTGCTTTGCCGGTAGCGATAATATCTTCGGCAATTTCCGGAGTATTGACACGATTGACTGTAATAACCGGAATCGATACGGATTCTTTAACGGCTTTGGCATTATAAGCATTGAAACCTGATTCAACATCAGAAGGAGCAGACATCCAGTTTAAGGAAGGGAAGGCACATACGGTAACTCCGATGGCATCGAGTCCTGCTTCTTCCATATATCTTGCGAAAATCTTAGTGTCAGCAATGGTCAGACCACCGACAATTTTTTCATCACCGGTAATCTTGGCGATAACCGGGAATTCGTTTCCGCATTTTTCTTTGACGGCTTTAATGATATCGCAGACAAATTTAGCTCTGCCGGCAAGATCTCCGCCGTATTCATCGTAGCGCTTATTGGAAAGCGGAGAGAGGAATTGAGCAATTAAGAAACCGTGGCCGCAATGCAGTTCTACGGCATCAAGTCCTGCTTCTTTTGCGCGATATGCAGCATTGGCATAGCGTTCAATGGATTCATGGATTTCATCAATTGTTAATTCGTGAGGGACAACCGAGAATACCGGACAGGCAATCGGGCTTGGTCCGGATACTGGTGTTCCATCTGTTAAAAGCGGATTGTTCTGTCTTCCGGAATCATTGATCTGCACAGAGACTTTGGCACCATGTTTATGACAGCGTTCAGCTACTTCCTTAAATTGAGGGATAAACGCATCATCCCAAAGACCCGGCTGAGTGTTTGAGTTCAAGCCATTTTTGTTAACAGAGCTGGATTCAATCGTAATCAAACCAAAACCACCCTGCGCGCGTTTTTCATAGTAAGCGAGCCATTGTTTGTCAGTAAAACCTGAAAGTGAGCCGTGACCGGTACCCATTGCAGCAACCATGAAACGATTTTTCACTTCCATTGTCCCGATTTTGATTGGGGATAAGACATGATCAAATTTCATTGTGTTCTCCTTTCGCCTATAGCCTATTTTCTACATTATAACAAAGAATCCATAGGGACTGTTTTAGAATAGTTGGTATCTCTTAACTTTTTCATAATATTAGTTCTTGATTCTTAACTAAATTCGTACTATTGTAAATTAGTAATAAAAATATGACTAATTAGGAGGAAGAGAAATGAATCGTTTAAAAGATAAGGTCGCAATTGTTACAGGATCTACCAGTGGTATTGGAATCGGAATCGCAAGATTATATGCTGCCGAAGGTGCTCATGTAGTCATCTGCGGACGCCGCAAAGAAAAGGGAGAAGCTGTAGTTGAGCGTATCAAGGCAGAAGGCGGAAGTGCTTCTTATCATTTCCTAGATTTAACGGATGTAACTACCATTGAAGCGTTGATTGATGATACCGCAAAGACATATGGAAAAATTGATGTATTGGTAAATAATGCAGCCAATGTCGGTTTACCGGACGGAAGAGTAGATGAATTAACATTAGAGATGTGGGATAACATCTTCAACAGTGATATCCGTGGCACATTCTATGCCATTAAGTGTGTATTGCCGTATATGCAAAAAAACGGTGGAGGTTCTATCGTAAATATCGGTTCTATGGCATCCTGCGGAGGCGATTTAGGTGCAACCGCATATGCTTGTGCTAAAGCAGGTGTTGATATGCTTACAAGCAGTGTCGCTTTGCAGTATGGTAAGGACAATATCCGCTGTAACTGTGTAAGACCAGGCTTAATTGTTACACCGGAAAATGATGCCTATGTATCAAAGCAGTTAAAGGATATTTTCTTAAGCAATATCGAAGTCAACCGTTATGGCTGCCCTGAGGATATCGGACATATGTGTGTCTTCTTCGGTTCTGATGAAAGTGAATACGTTACAGGACAAATCATCAACGTAGATGGTGGAATGAACTCACATGCTCCAACGGTTGCTCAATTTAGAGCTGCCGGATCCAGAACCTGGTAATGAAAGATACAGAAAGAACCCCTGCTGACTTAGCTTTTATAGCAGGAGAGCTGTTTAATACTAAAATTACTTCGGTATTTTGGTCGTCATTTAAAGGGGAGTATGGCCACATTCAGGTATCGGTATTGGTATATCTTTATGACCATAAAAGGGCAAAGGCATCGGATATTGCCGCAGAACTCAATGTTCCTAAACAGCATGTCTCTAAAATTATTAATGATTTTAAAGAAGAAGGCATGGTGGTAGAAGAAAAGGACGTTCAGGATAAACGCTCCCGCATTTTATCGCTCACTGAAAAGGGATTGAATTATATCCGCCGGCATTTAGAAATAAGTAATCAAAGTTTTTATTCTCTGTTAGAGAGTATGGATAAAAAAGATCAAAAGGATTTTCTAAATGCGTTAGAGATAATTGTACGTGTACTATAAACTGTCGTTTTTTACGGCAGTTTTTCTTTTTCGTAGATTTTGACGTATAGGATATTAGGAGGAATGACAGTTTAATGGATGAAATCAAGAAAAATATAATCGTGAATAAAAAGACTCTTGAAGGGAAAATACATGTCGTGCGTGGACAACAGGTAATGCTTGATAGTGATTTAGCAGCGATATACGGGTATGAAACGAAATATTTGAATTTGCAAGTCAAACATAATATGAACCGATTCCCGGAAGATTTTATGTTTCAGTTAACTAGTGAAGAATACTATAACTTGAAGTTGAATTTTTCAACTTCAAGTCATGGAGGGAGAAGAAAGCTACCTTATGTATTTACGGAGCAGGGTATATATCAACTGGCAACAGTATTAAAGGGAAAACAAGCAGAACAACAAAGTGTAGCTATAATGAGAACATTTAAAGCGATGCGGGAATATATAGCTCAAAATAGACAGTTACTACCACAGCAAGAATTGATGAGATTGTCGGGAAAACAAGCGATGTTAGAAGGAGTTGTTCGTGAAATAAAAGAAAACATGGTGACTAGAACCGATCTTTCTGAGCTGATGGAGCTATTTGATAGCAGTAGAGAAGCCAAGGAGATCCTTATTCTTGATGGGGAAGTATTCAAGGCGGATGTAGCTTATCAAGCAATATTCAAAAAAGCAAAAAGGAATATTGTGGTTGTCGATGACTACATCGGTTTAAAAACACTTCATCATTTGACAGTTGCCAAAAATACAGTGAGTATTACAGTTATTTCTGATAACAAAGGTATCAATCCGCTCCGTCAAATCGAATTTAATGATTTTTTGTCTGAATATCCTGATAAGGATATAAATTTTATTGAATCAAGGAATAAAGTTCATGATCGCTACATAATGCTTGATTATGGGAGCAAACAGATGAAAGTGTATCTCTGTGGGTCTAGTTCCAAGGATAGCGGAAAGAAAATCACCACAATTATCCAAGTAAAAGATATTACTGAATACGTGACTATGATTACAAGGCTTCTACATAACCCGCCGTTACAGTTAAGATAATATTCTAAATGCGTTAGAGACAATTGTACGTGTACTATAAACTGTCGTTTTTTACGGCAGTTTTTCCTTTTCGTAGATTTTGACGTATAGGATATTAGGAGGAATGAAAAATGAGTAGAGATTTGTATTTTTATAAGGTAAGCAGAATTGTTGAAAAACTGCCGGAGGTGATTGATATTGATGAGACTCCAATTGATTATGTTTATGCATATGATCGGGATGCATTGGAATGGGAAAAAGAAATCGGACAGAAATGCATTATAAAACAGAAAGAAATTAAGTGGTTTGAGGCTGCCAAAGATCTTTTGGGTAAGCAGCCAAAGTCTATTAGATACAGAAGTGATGAAACGTACCCATGTTACGACGAAAAAGGTCAATGTATTGGAGTAATAACATCTAAAATGTTGGAACCATATTATTACACAGCTGAAAGAATATCTTATGTATACAATCGTGAATATCTGGCAACCAGTTCATCTGTATATATTGTCGAATCTGCCCGTGATGGAATCATAACATTTGACGAACTCTTTCAATGGGCGGAGGAAGTAATACAATACATCGATGAAAATGATGAAGGTGAATGTTTCGATTATGCAGGAAAGATGCTTTTTGCGGTAATCAAAGCTGCCATCTATGCTAAAAATGGAGATATGATTCTTTGTGATATCGGATAAAGGATTATGTCATCGAAAAGCTTCAGAGCTGTATTCTGGCAATGAAAAAGTGTCACCATTGGCGACACAATCGAGCTGGACAAATCATTTGTTGAAAATGTTGGGATGTAAAACGGATGAAGTACGGGAATTCTATATCTGGCTTGCGATTAGAGAACGCTATATGCTTTCAAAGGAATCGTAAATCAAAACTATCTGGATTCGATTACTTTAGAAAAGGCGAAGAAATTGCTTTCTAGCGGTCCGATAATCTTATATGACGAAGGGTAAAAGGCTCTTATTGTCATGACTATGAATGAGTATATCAGCACCGTAAACAGTCTTGTTTCTGTTGCTGTAATATGGTACATCGCACTATACCACTATTGAAACACATTGATAAGAACGATAAAATATCTTTAGTTAGAGGTAACTAACAGGAGATATATGTATGTCAAAAATGAATCAAGCAGTCAAAAACGCATTTATAAAATATACAGAAAAACATTACCCGGACGAGGCTGTTCAAATTATTGAAAAGGCAGAAAAGCTTTTTCCCGAAATGTATGCCAAGGCTCCTTATATCGGCGGAGATGAGAATCGAATGGCCTATAATCTGGATTTGATGATTTGGGCTGTTTCGTTTTATGAGGCTTCAGGTCATCGTATTGATGGGCCTGCCATTATTGATATGGCTAAAGAGCTGTTTGGTAAATATCGCTTTGTAGGAAAATTCATTAATGCCAATCACAAATGGCAGATGAATTTTTTTCAAAAATTAATGTATCAGATTTATATTCCGTATGCTGAATTGGTGGATGAAAAGGTATCTAGTGGAGAGTGGAATAATACCTGGCGTATTCGAATAAATCCAAGAAATACCGAAGAAGGAGTTTGTTTTGATTTGGTTGGATGTCCTTTAGCGGACTATGCCAAAGCCAATGGCTATGAAAAGCTGCTTCCGTATTTATGTGCAACCGATCATCTGTTACCAAAACTGGTACATGCGAAATTGATCCGTACGCATACCTGTGCTACGGGAAGTGATTCCTGCGATTATTGGTATGTTGCTGATGAAAGTAATACCGCAAAGGAATATGCCGATGTACAGATGAAATAGGGGGTCATTGAAATGTTTTGGGACAAAGTAGCTGTAGTTTATGATTTGTTTGCGGATATCTATAACGGAAAAGTAAATCGGGTAATGTGCAGGATTGTATCCAAGCAGATTCATTCAGATGATTGCGTATTGGAATGTGCCTGTGGTACCGGCTTAATCACATCCGTTATTGCACCGAAGTGTAAAGAAGTAGTCGCTACCGATTTTTCAGAAGGCATGTTGAAACAGACGGAAAAGAAATGCAGGAATTATTCAAATGTTCAGGTTGAATTTGCGGATATCACAAATCTACAATATCCGGATGCATCTTTTGATGCGGTGATTGCCGCAAATGTGATTCACCTGCTGGATAACCCCGGCAAGGCATTATCCGAATTAAATCGAGTTTGTAAAAAAGATGGAAAAATCATCATTCCGACCTATGTCAATAAAGAGAAAACCGGTGAAACCGGAACATTCGTGAAAACCATCGGCAAAGCCGGAGCAGACTTCAAGAGACAATTTACCTTTTCTAATTACAAAGATTTTTTTGAAAAAGAAGGATTCACAGATATTGAAATTCATCGCATTCCGGGAAGAATTCCCTGCGCTGTTGCGATTATTAACAAGAAAACCATATAAAAAGAAAAATGAGGATAAGCAGCATATCCTCATTTTTCCATATAGGGAGAAAGACAATTTATTGTGAAGCCTTATTCAGGCTGATCGTTATTTTTGCGTCTTTTTAATCTAGCTAAGAAGCCAAGTCCTAAGATAGATCCTGACATACCGGCAATAGATGAGGCGGAAGATACATCTACTGCAGTATTAACAGACTTGGAAGAATTTGATGAATCTTTGGATGGTTTCGATGAGCCCTTAGAAGACTTTGAAGAAGGCTTGTTTGAAGACATCGAACTTTTCTTAGAAGAGGAAGATTTTCCGCTATGGGAAGATGAACTTCTTTTGTTCTTTAAAGTTTTCTCCATATCCGAGTTCAATAAATCATCTAAAGTTTGATCAACAATATCATTTTCACTTGTTTCAATCTTGGCATCGGCATGTTCAATTAAAGTATCTGAATCCTTCGTATCCGAAACATTGGCGGATGCGTTTTCGATTACATCCTGCTTATCTGCCGGCATACCCGGATCTTGGGCAGGCTGGTTTTGATTCGTCGTTGGAGTCTCTTGATTGATAGGAACATTCTTATCTGTTTCCGGCATTTGCGGCATAGTTTGTTCTTTGGTTGAAGAAGCTGCTTCCGTGTTATTGATCATCAGGCTGTACTCACCGCCTGTTAATGATTCACTGGCATATAAAACACAGTTTGCGGATTTTTCTGCCGTAAAGGAATAAACTGTATTACCGTTTTCATCCACAATCGATACAAGATCTCCTGCATTAATCTGTACACCGTTCACATTCATCTGCATCATATTGGCATTTTCAAAAGTAGAATCAAAGGCCATAAATCCCATATTTGTCATTTCGGATGGCATCCGGCTGTCTGGATCTATCGGCATACCGTTGTTGAAATCCGGCATTTGTCCGTTTTGAGGCATTTCCGGTGGCATAGTACCATCCTGAGGCATCTGGCCGTTTGGATTCATAGGCATGTCGCTGTTGAAATCCGGCATTTGTCCGTTTTGAGGCATTTCCGGCGGCGTAATACCATCCTGAGGCATCTGCCCATTTGGATTCATCGGCATACCTGCATTGTATCCAAATGCAGCATAGTTACCGCTTGTCGGTGTTAAAGCCATCTGGTTTTGACCAACCAGTAATACCATACCTCCACTGATCACAAATTCATCCGTAGGATTATCTCCGTAATCGACTGCGCTGTTTTCACCCTGTTTGGCTCCATATACTACAACTGTTCCGTCACTGATATAAATTGAACCGTTAGAATCTAAACCATCACCTTCAGCATTCACATGGATATCACCGCCGGAAATATCGATTACATAGGCATAATCCGTTAAATCGCTGTTGGCGGCATTGATTCCATCATCGCTTGTCACAATATCATAGGATCCATTTTTAATATAAACAGAAGCCCCTTCTAAGCCTTCGACTGCAGAATAGATATTTACTGTCGGTCCGTTTTCATCATCACCCAGGGTTAATACATAATCGGCATGAATCGCATCATCTCCGGCATAGATATCGAATGTACCATCGGTGATTGTGATGTTTCCATCGGCATGAATCGCATCTTCACAGGCATCGATAATATAATCTCCACCGTAGATCAAGATATTAGCATCAGACTTGATACCCTTGGCACTGGAATCTTCATCTAAGTAGTCAATATTGGTATATCCATCATATGTAGTAATCACAAAGGTTCCATCATAAATGGTGACATCTCCTGTTGCCTGAATGCCATCGCCCTGAGCATCGATGGTAATAATTCCGTCATTGATAGTAATAACTCCTGTTGAATCGGCATCATCCTCATCCGGTTCTGCCTTAATTCCGTCATTTCCTGCTGATACATTCACAATACCGTTATTGATGATGACTTCATTGTCACTGGCAATTCCGTTATTGGCCGCAAATACATTTAATGTGAGATCAGCAGAATCTACAATAATCGTAGAGCCTGAAGCACCTTTAATACCGTTTTTACAGTCAGAACCATCGATATTTAAAGTACCTGTACCATCTAATGTCAAAGTGGCACCTGATTTTACTTTAATGGCAGCCCCTTCAAAGTCATCACTGTCTTCATTGGCGATATCTTCGGCATCGGTAATGGTCGTAGTTCCTTCGTTGATGATTGTAGCTTCGCTGTTTTTACCGATTGTGATTGGAGCTGTTTCTGAGTTTGACAATGTCAAATTTTGAAGCGTAAGGATAACTTCCTGCAGACCCTTGGCAACCGTAATCGAACCTTGGGAACAGGTTCCTGTAACGGTGTAGCTTCCTGAAGCGGTAATCGTTAAGGCTGTTCCATCGATGGTAACACCTTCTTCATAGGTAGAAACAATTCCATCTTCTGAGAAGGTGATACTGTTTTCAGTTTGAGATACACTTTCTGAAGCTTCAACAGTGTCCGCTGTTTCTACGGTTGTTTCAATTTCTTCTTCAACAGTTTCATCTACTGTTTCTGCATTTTCTGTCTCAACAGCTGTTTCACTTTCTACAACATCTTCTGTTTCGGCTGTTTCAATTACGGTAGTTTCTTCTGTTTCTTTATCTTTTTCATCTTCTTCGAATACAACTTCATCATTGGTTAATTCTTTTGTATCTTTATCTGCTTCTTCAATCACAGCCGGTGTTGTATCTGTTTCTTCAGCCATGATCATATCGGATTTGGCGAATCCGCTTCCTGCTGCCAATAAAAATCCGGCAGCTGCCATACCCTTTGTAAAGGAATTTGTTTTAACTTTTTTCATCTGTTACACCTCTCTTTACGGTGCCAAGTATAATGAACGAAGCTTAAATTAAACTTTAAAATAAAAAAATTATTTTGAATGTAATAAAATGTTGATTTGGTGTTTAAAAAATGATAATGTTTCTATGTTTTCTTATATAAACATTTTGTTTAGTAAAATGAAACCGGAAGGGAGAAAATGATGGAAATAGGAGGAAAGATTCGAGAGTTGAGAATCCAGAACGGACTCACTTTATCGGAGTTAGCTTCAAGATCTGAACTAACCAAGGGATTTTTATCGCAATTGGAACGAAATTTAACCAGTCCGAGTATTGCGACCCTTGAAGATATTTTGGAGGCATTAGGTACCAACTTATCGGAATTCTTTCAAAATACTGAGGAAGAACAGATTGTCTTCCATGAACAGGATTATTTTGAAGATGCACAGTCAGCGTATACGATTGAATGGATCGTTCCAAACGCACAGAAAAATAAAATGGAACCCATTTTATTGACGCTTCATCCGGGACAGTCTTCTCATGAACTAACATCGGGTGACGGAGAAGAGTTTGGATATGTGTTGAAAGGAACCATTCATTTGATTATGGATAATAGAAAGTATGTCGTTAAGGCAAAAGAAACTTTCTATTTATCAAAAAGTAAAACGCATTATTTATACAATCCGGGAAAAACCGATGCCCGGGTTCTGTGGATCACAACACCACCGATGTTTTAAGAGAGAGGATATCAGCGATGGAAAATGAAAAGAACAAGATTATTCAGTTTAAGAATATCGTTAAGGAATTTGATGGTCAGGTTGTATTAAAGGGAATCAATCTGGATATATACGAAAATGAATTTGTGACATTACTGGGACCTTCCGGATGCGGAAAGACCACCTTATTAAGAATTTTAGGCGGTTTTTTAGAACCGAATGAAGGAAAGGTTATTTTTAACGGAGAAGATATTGCCCAATTACCTCCTTATAAAAGAGAACTCAATACCGTATTCCAGAAGTATGCCTTATTTCCGCATATGAATGTATATGACAATATCGCTTTTGGTTTAAAAATCAAAAAGGTATCCAAAGACGTTATTGAACAGAAAGTCATGCGTATGTTGAAGCTCATCAATCTGGAAGGTTATGAAGATCGAAATGTAACATCTTTATCCGGTGGTCAGCAGCAGCGTGTTGCGATCGCAAGAGCGCTTGTCAACGAACCAAACGTTTTATTATTGGATGAACCGCTAGGGGCCTTGGATTTAAAGCTTCGAAAAGAAATGCAGTATGAATTAAAACGCATCCAGCAGGAGGTCGGCATTACCTTTATTTTTGTAACGCATGATCAGGAAGAAGCTTTGACGATGTCAGATAAGATCGTCGTTATGAAAGACGGAGAAATCTTACAGGTAGGCTCCCCGCAGGATATCTATAACGAACCGGTCAATAGATACGTTGCCAACTTTATCGGTGAATCCAATATTGTAGAAGGACGTATGTTAAAGGATAAACTGGTTCGCTTTGATGATATTGATTTTGAATGCGTGGATGTCGGCTTTAAAGAAAATGAACCGGTAGATGTCGTAATCCGTCCGGAAGATATCGATATTGTCGATATCGAAAAAGGAAAGATGACAGGTACCGTTGAAAGCGTACTGTTTAAAGGTGTGCACTATGAAGTTATGGTAGAGACCGTTCCGGGTACCCATGTTACCGTAAATATGCACGTTAAAAAAGATGAAGATGTGGTAAGCGCGGATGGTAAGGAAAAAATCAGTGCCAATGACTTCTATCTGGATATTGTCGATATGCGTGATATCGATGATACCGGCATTATTACCCGTGCCGATGCGCAGGCATGGAATCCGGATACAGATGAATATATTTCCATCGCTAAGATTGATACCAATTTAAAAGAAGAAATCGGTGAATATAATGTGACTTTCTCAACGGCAGCCGGAACATCGGTTACCCGTAAGATCTGGGTTATCGACCAGGGTGTTGTTGAAAATAAAAAAGCCAATGAAGCAGTCAGTGCCTTTAACTTCTTTAAGACCGTTGCCGAGATCAAAGAATCTATGGCACTGGATACGGATTTAATGTTGTGGGCCAATGCACAGGGATGGAAGTTGGATAATGAAGATGAAGCGATTGAAATCAGTGTAGATTATGATTTCGATCAGGATACGATTACCGAAGGTGTATATAAGGTTACCTTCTGGACAACAGGTAGAGAATTTAAAATCCATACAACAGATTTCGTAGAAGAAGGAAAGGAAGTCGGACTTACCTTCTATCCGGAAGATATTCATGTAATGGAAAAGATGGGTTTCTAAATGAAAAGCTTTCGCCAATTAGCGATTCCATATATCATATGGGCGGCTTTGATGCTGGTTCTGCCGATGCTGCTGATTGTATTATATTCATTCATGACGCAGGGAAACACCATCATTCCGTTTACTATTACCTTTGAAAACTATATTAAATTCTTTACGGACCCAGATTTCTTATTGATTTTATGGCGTTCTTTGACAATCGCATTTAAGACAACAATTATCTGTTTACTTTTAGGATATCCGATTGCGTACTATATTTCACGTACTTCCCAAAGTACCCAGAGAGTTCTTGTTCTGGCAATTACCCTTCCGATGTGGATCAATATGTTGGTAAGAACTTATGCATGGATTGGATTATTATCTTCAGATGGATTGTTTTCTTCCATTCTGGGCTGGTTCGGATTTAAGAATACCGAACTTTTGTATACCGAGGCAGCAGTGCTCATCGGTATGGTATATAACTTCTTACCGTTTATGATCCTGCAGATCAATACAGCTCTTACCAAGATGGATAAGTCACTGTTAGAGGCAAGCGCTGATTTAGGAGCTAATAAGTTTCAAACTTTCTGGCGCGTAGTATTCCCATTATCGCTATCCGGTGTAGTCAGCGGTATCACCCTGGTGTTCTTGCCGGCAGTCAGTTCCTTCTTTATTCCTAAACTTTTGGGTGGAGGACAGTACTTCTTGATCGGTAACGTGATTGAAAACCAGTTTATTACCGTTGGTGAGTGGAACTTCGGTTCTGCAATTTCGGTCATTATGGCAGTTATCATGATGTTGTTGATGATGCTGGTAAGAAAAATCGATGCCAGAGTTGGAAAGAGTGAGGACTAAATGATGAAGAAAGAAAAAAGACCTGTTGGAAAAACATTGATGATTCTTTCCGTCATCTTCTTCTATCTGCCGATTGTATATATGGTGATTTTCTCATTTAACGATGGCAAATCTTTGACACATTTCAGCGGCTTCTCTTTACGCTGGTATCAGGTGATGTTAAAGAGCCATGGCATGATGGAATCCTTATATATCACTATTGCGATTGCCGTATTGGCTACTTTGATTTCAACGATTGCGGGAACGATTACTGCCATTGGACTTTCTTATTCGAAAAAGTTAGTTCGTGAACTGGTTACCCAGGTTAACGATTTACCTTTGATGAATCCGGATATCGTAACCGCCATCGGTTTGATGTTATTGTTTATTACCTTCCGGGTGGAAAAAGGCTTTATGACAATGTTACTGGCGCATATTGCCTTCTGTATCCCGTATGTGATGTTAAGTGTAATGCCGCAGATCCGCAAATTGGATCCCAACGTCGGTGAAGCCGCAATGGATTTGGGCGCTACACCGTGGCAAGCCCTCACAAAGGTTATCGTACCGCAGATTACTCCGGGTATTGTATCGGGTGCATTGATTGCCTTTACAATGTCTTTCGATGATTTTATCATCTCGTATTTTGCGACCGGACAGGGTGTTAAAAACCTTTCCATCATGGTCTACACCATGAGTAAACGCGTCAACCCAAGTATCAACGCGATTTCAACATTGGTTGTAGTGATGATTACCATCATTTTAATTGTTGTGAATGTCGCACCGCTGTTACGTAAAAAGAGAATGGAAATCATGCCAAATCATTCGCCAAAACGCGGATGGAAGATCGGCGCTGCACTTGTTACGGCAGCTGCGGTCGCCTTAGTGGCATTAAATCTGAATGGTGGAATCGGTGGCAAGAAATATGCCGGACAGACCTTGCATATCTATAACTGGGGCGAATATATGGGTGAAAACAGCATCTCTGATTTTGAAGAGCTGACCGGAGCCAAAGTTGTGGAAGATATGTTTGATTCTAACGAACAGATGTACATTAAGATTGCCAATGGGGAAACTTATGATATCTTATTCCCGAGTGATTATATGATCCAGCGATTGATCGCGGAAGATTATCTTCAGAAACTGGATAAGGATAAATTGGAAGGTGTCATGGATCTTTTAGACCCGGATGTATTAGGACTTCCATTTGACCCAAATAACGATTATTCAATTCCTTTCTATTGGGGAACGGTCGGTATTGTATACGACAAGACAAAAGTTACCGAAGAAGAGCTGGAAGAGCAGGGATTCAATATCTTCCTTAACACAAAATATAGAGGAGATATTTACCTGTATGACTCTGAACGTGACTCCTTTATGATGGCTTTAAAAGCACTTGGCTATTCCATGAATACAGAAAGTGAAGCCGAGCTTCAAGAAGCGTATAACTGGCTGATTCAGTGTGTTCAGACCATGGATGCAGAAATCGTAACCGATGAAATTATCGACAATATGGCTCAGGGAAGAAAAGCGCTTGGTCTGGTGTATTCCGGTGATGCGACCTATATTATGGCAGAAAACGAGGATATGGGATTCTATCTTCCAAAAAGCGGTACCAATATCTGGAGCGATTCTATGGTCATTCCGAAAAATGCACCAAATCCGGAATTAGCTCACGAATTCATTAAGTATATGTGTGAATACGATGCTGCTTATGATAATTCAAGCTATGTAGGATATACATCTCCAAACTTAGAAGTAAAAGAAGAGCTTTATGGAGAAGGCGGAGAGTATGAAGGCATCGAAGCTTATATTCCAAGATCGGGATACGAATTGGATGAAGTCTTTGAATTTAACGACAATACCCGCAAAACCATTGCGAACTTGTGGTCAAGAGTAAAGATCGCGGCATCTAACGCTAATTAAATGTTTCGTTTAAAATTATGTCCGGAAGGGGAATACCTTTCCGGATGTTTTTTGTTTTGGGGTTTATATTACAGAAGTGATAAAAAAAGTATAGTAAAATACAAAAGACTTATGGTAACATATTTTTTGAACCACTCCATCCGTGAATTCGGGCAAGGTGGTGTTTTTTATTCCGGATATATTATGATGCCATATTTGTTTGTTGGATTTGCCAATCGGCTTACGCAGCTTGGAAGTCCTAGTTGGAAATGATTCATTCTGAAATATAGATGAACTACATAAGAAATAAAGTCACTAATTTGGATGAAATAAGATTCTGCAAAAATCTTTTTCCATATAACGTAAAAAGACCGACAGCTATGATTCGCTGTCGGTTTCTTCGTTTTGTGGATAGGCAATTGTCTTGATGATGCTGACATCATCGTATGGCGTATATTCAATCGTTACCGTATCACCATTCTTTAAGAATGCCACAACATCTTCATTTTTGGCTGAAACGGTTAATTTATATCGATTTCCCTGGTCATCCGTGATGAAACATTTCGATTTGTTTTCGACGATAAGAATTTGAACTTCTGCAATGGTGATATCCTTTGTTTCTACATCACCGCCGTCATCTTCTTCATCAGCTTTGGTTCCGATAAACTTTTTCTTTAAGGTTTCAAAGCCTTCATCCGATTCAATGGTTGCGACCTTCTGGTAGTTGGTGGCATCTACCATGGCATACATCTTAATTAATCCGTTATCGTCTTTTAAGGCCATCATATAGACCGGTTTACCTTTGACATTGACTAAAAGCGGGAAGGTGGAATTATATCCATAGTTTTTCACTTCACCTTCTGCCGAGCGCATGGCACTGTATTCGTTAGCGCCTGCTGAAGCTATTTTCATAGCTTCATGGGTTCTTAGATTGACAAGTACAAACCCTAAGTTACTGGAATCCCCGTTAGCGGAGGTAATACCGGAATAAATATAGATATCCCCATTCTGCTCTAAATAGTTATAACCTTCACTGGTTACCGTTACATTTTTCTGACCCAGTTTGGAATTGAGCCATCCATCTTTTAAGGATCCGTTATTGTCGACTTCCTGCATCACAAGCGATTCCGGATAGATACGGTCAACCCATGTCGGAGCTTTGTCTACCGTATATTTGGTGGAATCTCCGGTAATCGGGTCAAAGAGTACAACACCGGTAACCTGCCGCTTGGTAAGATATCCGGAATATGTATAGGTTGTACATACATACCATGGATGACCCTCATCATCAATTTCAAAGGATGGGCTTCCGAAGACCGTAGTCGGATACTGTATCTGCAGCTGACGGTAAAGATTCTGATTAAAATATCCGGAAGGAACGTATTTCATTCCATCTAATCCTAAATCTTTTAATTTAACTAACTCTGCTTCGCCTGTAACGGAGTTGACAAGGATGTAGGCAGGAATACCCTGTTCTTTGTTTCCCAGATATTTAATAAAGCCTGCATATTCGAGCGGTGTAACACGGTATACGCTGTCCCGATAGGAAATTTGCGTATATTCATCACTGACCTCAAACTGAGAAACCAGTTCCGGCATTCTACCCATGACTCTGTCACCCAATACTTCTGTAGATTCTCTGTCAATAATCGGCGTCTTTGTGAAATCAACCTCGGCAATTTCTTCAAATTCTACATTTTGAATTTGAATACGATTCGCAAACTCTTTGGCATGAAAGATCGGTCCGCAGATAATCGGGGATACAAATACCCATAAAAAGGCACCTACGGCAGTAATGCGGGCTAACCAGAAGAAAATCTTAGCAGCAATATTTGGCTGCTGATTCTTACTGAAAAGAATTTCCGCTAACGATCCCGGTTGATTGAGTTCACCGATGGCTCCTAACTGGAGAATCTTAAACAGGACATAGAAGATGGCTGCCCATAATAAGATATCCGGTGAGAAAAGCGATAAGGCAGGAATTTGGACATACCAGATGATTCCTGTAAGCACAGCCCATACAATCAAGGCAATAAAGAATTTTTTGCGTGTCATACCGCTATATGGCTTTTGCTGGCGGTTGACATGTATGTTTGGATTTGTTCTGTAAAACATAATAATCACCTCTTGTATTGATATTTCCAATATATGCATTAAATGGAATCAAGTCAAATTATCCATACGATAATTTTCCCAAAATTATGGGAAAACTCACATTTTTTAACACGATATTATTAAAATTTGACGACATCCGTATAGTACTCTATAGTTGTCCAAAGATAAGGACGCTAAATGAAACAAAAACATAATCTCTCTCCCTAAAAACATCAAGGACAGCGCTAGTTAGCGCTGTTTTTGTGTTATTATTCTTTTACGGAGGTCTTTTATGATTGAAAAATATAATTCTACGAACCTGATTTTAAGAATCTTTATCGGTTTGGTATGTGGCACCATTCTTGCGTTAGTGATTCCACAGGCTCAGTTTATCTCGCTTTTTGGTGATCTCTTTGTAGGATCATTAAAAGGAGTTGCACCTATTCTGGTATTTGTGCTTGTTGCCAGTGCTCTGGCTACATCGAATTCCAAGGCGGACAGCCGTTTTGGTACAGTTATTTTTCTGTATATGCTCAGTACGTTTTTGGCCGCAGTTACTGCAGTGGTTGGCAGCTTCATGTTTCCGCAAACGATGGTATTTACCGATGTGGCGCTTGACAGTACACCTCCGGGAGGTGTAGCCGAAGTCTTAACAAATGTCTTAACAAATATTGTGTCCAATCCAATAACCGCCCTGTCTTCAGGAAACTATATGGGTATCCTGTTTTGGGCTGCGTTATTAGGCTTAGCGATGAAAAAACTCGGTACACCGAATTCAAAAGAATTTTTAAATAATGTTTCCGATGGCGTTTCTCAGGTTGTACGCTGGATCATCAATATGGCTCCTTTTGGAATTATGGGACTTGCCTTTGCGACGGTATCTGAAAATGGATTATCTATTTTTACAACCTACGGAAGCTTATTAGCTTTATTGGTAGGATGTATGTTATTTGTGGCATTGGTGGTGGATCCGTTTATTGCGTTCCTATTTTTGCGTGTGAATCCATATCCATTGGTATTTAGATGCTTAAAAGAAAGTGGTATTACGGCTTTCTTTACCCGCAGTTCTGCCGCCAATATTCCCATCAA
The DNA here is from genome assembly GCA_017941505.1 of Faecalicoccus sp. The sequence goes on from JAGAWH010000217.1 coordinate 25,922, forward strand.
CATGGCTTTGTGTGAAAGACTGGGCTTAGATAAGGAAATGTATTCGGTATCAATTCCGCTTGGCGCTACTATCAATATGGATGGTGCTGCGATCACAATTACCGTTATGACGCTGGCTGCAGCCAATACCTTAGGTATGAAGGTAGACTTTGCGACCGCTTTGATCTTAAGTGTTATGGCAACGCTGGCAGCATGCGGTGCATCCGGTGTTGCCGGAGGGTCGCTGCTGTTGATTCCGATGTCCTGCTCACTATTTGGCATTCCGGCAGATATCGCCATTCAGGTTGTCGGTGTTGGTTTTATCATCGGTATTGTACAGGACAGTGTAGAAACGGCTTTGAACTCTTCAGGAGATGTTATGTTTGCGGCGACTGCAGAATATCATCAATGGATTAAAGACGGAAAACCGCTTCCTGAGTTTTTAGTGGGAAAGAAAAAATAAGAATTGCGATTTTTCTTACTCTCTTATAGAATGTGGTTAAAGAGGTGTTATATTTATGAAAAAATTATTGAAGTCATTGTTCTTGGTGTTAGTTTTGGTTTTGGCAGGATGCGGCTCTAAACTTGCCAACTCTAAGTATCTGGGAACATGGGAAGCTTTTGAGGCTGAATATCAGGGCATTACCATGAAAGCCAGCGACGTCTATGAAGAATTCTCAATGACATTTAAAGACGATGGATCATTCACAGTAACTTTGAATGGTGATACAGAAAAAGGTAATTGGGAAGAAAAAGACGGCAAAGCAGTTTTAAAAGACAGCACTACGACAATGGAAGTAGAATTGAACGATGACGGCTATCTTGTAGTAGAGGAAAGCGGCGTCACACTGTTATTTAAAAAGAAATAATTTAAGAGCAAAGAAATAATGTGAGCAGTGGGGTAAAACCCACTGCTTTTATGTTACAATTTCTATATGGCAGTGCTCTATGTAAATTACTATAATAACGAGGATTATGCGTTAGCGGTGATCAGTTCGCAAATTGCGCTATATACCTTTGTGAAAGAACATGAAGGATATGAATTTGTGGATAAATACCACAAACAGATCATGATCTACGGAATTTCACCTAAATTCCAGGATGAAAAAAATGTGTTGAAGCTGAAAGATCAAAGAATAGAGACATTATGTGATTATGTACAAAGTCAGGGAATCAAAGTAATGATTCGTGATGTACCGGGAACTCCATGGAAACAATACACAACGATGAAGGATGTACATCGGGCAATTACACACAATTATTAGGAGGATATTATGAAACTATCGGTTATAGGCTGTGGAAATATGGCTTCCGCTATTATCGGAGGATTAATTTCTAAAGGCATTTTTGAAGCATCCGATATCACTGCATCGGATAAATTAGACGCGGCAAGGACAAAAATGAAAGACGCATATCATATCAAAACCATTGCGGAAAACAGCCTCTGCATAAAAGGCGGAGATATTGTGCTGCTGGCAGTTAAGCCCAATGTCTTTTCACTGGTAGCTCCCGAGTTAAAGGGGAAGCTGGAAAATAAGCTGGTGATATCCATTATGGCAGGAAAGACAATCGAACAATTGGAAGAGGGCCTTGACAAGGATGTCAAGATTGTTCGTGTTATGCCAAATACCCCTGCTTTAGTAGGCGAAGGAATGATGGCATACTGCCCCAATGAAAAGGTTGAAGAGGAAGAAATCGACATAATAGAAGAAATTTTAAGTGCCTGTGGAAAAGTAGAAAGAGTACCGGAGTCGATGATGCCGGTTGTAACATCATTATCGGGAAGCTCACCCGCCTATGTTTATATGTTTATCGAGGCGATGGCTGACGCGGCTGTAGCGGATGGTATGCCTAGAGCTCAGGCCTACCAATTTGCAGCCCAGACCGTATTAGGCTCGGCAAAAATGGTTCTTGAGACAAACAGACATCCGGGTGATTTAAAAGATATGGTATGTTCACCGTCAGGAACCACTATCGAAGGGGTTGTAAAATTAGAAGAAAAGGGATTTAGAAGCGCTGTGATTGAAGCGGTTCGTGCATGTACCGATAAGGCAAAGAAGATATAGTATGGATTGTTCATTATTTCGAAAAGAAGTCAATCTTCGCGATTTGGGTGGTTATAAGACAAAAGACGGACGAACGATAAAAAAAGGATATTTTTACCGCTCAGCGTCTCCATGGTATATGAATATTGTAGAACGAAAAATCTTAAAACAGTCGGATATTCAAGTCATTCTGGATTTACGGTCTAAAAAAGAGGTTGCCCGTCATCCGGATCCGGAGCTTGGCATTGAAATTCAAAATGTTGACGCAAGATTAGATCCGAAGGGCAATCCCTTAACATATCGGTATCGTGTATTGGCCCTGATGGCCTTGAAAGAATTGAATTTTAAAATTATTGAATATTGCGTTGCCGGCTTTTGTGCAAGAGTGGTTTTCAATAATGGAGCCTATCAGAGGATGTTTGAATTCTTAAAAACAGGGAAAGTGCCATTTCTTTTCCATTGCGAGCAGGGCAAAGATAGAACAGGGATGGCAGCTATATTGCTGTTGATGGCGCTTGGTGTAGATGACCAAACGATTATATCGGATTATCTTTTAAGTAATGAATACGCCAGGGATAAAATCAAACCGCTTCGCAAACACCGTTTTTTGATTGCCGCCAGTAAAAATTATGATGATTTAACCATGGTAGCTGAAGGTGTGATTCCAATCGGAGCTATCAGTGCCATCCATTCCGTGAAAGAACGATACGGAACGATTGAAGCGTATTTGGAAAAGGAAATGAATATGTCTTTAGAAGACATAGAAACGATGCGAAATACATATCTTGAGTAAGAAAGGAGGCAATATGCACTTTAAAATTAAATATTATCTTTCTGCATTTATGTTAGGGCTTCTTTTAGCAGGACCGATTCAAGTGCTGGCCCAAGAGCAGGAAATCTTGGAAGAAGCGGTAGAAGAGCCCGTTGTTCTTGAGGAAGAGATGTCAGAACCGGAAACGGAGCCTATTGACCAAGATATTATCATTCAGGAAGAAGAGCTTGAAGAAGATAACCTAAATGCAGGACCGGGAACACCGAGTGTTCAGTATTATGCGCATGTTGAAAATATCGGCAATCAGGAAATGAAATCTGACGGTGAGATGGCAGGAACCGAAGGCCAGTCACTTCGTATGGAGGCAGTTACCATCTGTCTGGATTCAGGATCCTATGATGGTGATATTCAATATCAAGCCCATGTGGAAAATATTGGATGGCAATCACCGGTAAATTCCGGTGAAATGGCAGGTACAGCCGGGCAGTCACTTCGTGTGGAAGCCATTAAAATTTGGTTAACCGGAAACGTTTCGAACTATTATGACGTATATTATCGGGCACATATTGAGGATTATGGCTGGCTGGGATGGGCGAAAAACGGCCAATGTTCCGGAAGTGCCGGATATGCAAAACGGATGGAAGCTTTTACCATTAAATTGGTAAAAAAGAGCGGAGGAAGTGCACCGACTTATCCTGCAGAACCATATGTTGCCAATGGTATCAGTTATGATGCCCATGTAGCCAATGTAGGCTGGCAGCCGTATGTAAATGAAGGTGAAATGGCAGGAACAACCGGACAGGGTAATGCGGTTGAATCTTTTAGAATTAAACTGGAAAACCAACAATATTCCGGTTCAATCAAATATGCAGCCAACGTTGTCGGCGAAGGCTGGCAGACCGAAGTTACTGAAGATAAGATTGCGGGAACGGTAGGCCAATCAAAACCGATCCAGGCTTTAAAGATTTCCTTGACAGGAGAGATGGCAAGCCATTACAGCGTATTCTACCGAGTTCATTCATCCAATATCGGATGGCAGGGCTGGACATCCAACGGAAATGTGGCAGGAACATCCAACTACGGACAGAGAATTGAAGCCATTGAGATTAAACTGATCGATAAATACGAAACCAAGCCGCCGGTTTCCTCAGATGCCTATCTGGTAAACGATCTGGCATATAACGCTCATGTATCCAACATCGGCTGGCAGAATACCGGAGTGGACGGTAGTTTAGCCGGAACCACAGGTAAGGGATTACCGGTAGAGGCAATCCGCATTTATCTTGAAAACAAGGATTATACAGGTGATATCTTATACCGTACACAGATTCAGGACATCGGCTGGGAATCCGGATGGAAGAAAAACGGAGCTGTGTCCGGTACTACAGGTCAATCCAGACCGATTGAAGCCATCCAGATCAAATTAAGCGGAGAAATTGCCAATCATTATAATGTTTATTATCGAACCCATGTTGCCAATTATGGATGGATGGCATGGGCATCCAACGGTACAACATCAGGAACCGTAGGCTTCGCATATCCGATTGAGGCAATCGAAATCACGTTATCAAAAGCTAAGACTGACACCACCAATACGATTACTTCTTTACAGTCTAATGTCGGCTACATCAACAACACCAAGGCAACCGGCTGGCAGAAGATCAATAACTGTAATTATTATTTCTATGGGGATGGAACCCTTGCCCGTGATACTGTTGTATCGGATGGCGTTGTCGATAGTTTAGGACGTAAAATTGAAGGAATTACCGTAGTAAACGGAATAATTCTTGTCAATAAAAAGCACGGATTACCGGGAAATTATGCACCGGGAGAAAACCCTGTGGCAGGCGCTCAAATTCGCAAATTGATTACCGATATGCAGAATCTGGGATATTTTATGTCCAACTATTACAGTGGATATCGAAGCTATCAAACGCAATACAATCTATATTGGTCTTATGTATATAGAGATGGACAGGCTGCTGCGGATTGGTATTCCGCAAGACCGGGTTATTCGGAACATCAAACAGGTCTTGCATTCGATCTAACTGATGGATACGGAAATCTGGTGACTAGAGAACCGGAAGTAAGCTGGATTCGTGCCAATGCGCATAAATATGGCTTTATCGTTCGTTATCTTGCCGAAAAAGAATATGTGACAGGTTATATGGCAGAACCTTGGCATTTACGCTATATTGGCTCAAAAGCAACCGATATTTACAATTCCGGATTAACCTTAGAAGAATACTTAGGCGTACCGGGCGGACCGAATTATTAAAAAACAGGTGAGACATTGAATTAGATATTTAATGTTTCACCTTTTAAAATTATTAAATACATTAAAGACCAAAGCGGTCTTTTACGACAAATTACACACTTTCACGACAAAACCATTGATATTTAAAAAAATATAACCTATTATAGTTTTACATTGTTTTACGATACCAATAGGAAGGGGTTATTTTCGTGACCATTTTGAAAAAGGAACAGGGTAAACAAGCATTGTATCTTCAATTGTGCGACATATACCGCAAAAAAATCGTAGATGGAGAGTATAAAGTAGGACAGCGGATTGAAAGTGAAAAGGAAATTCAGGAATTATACGGAGTATCCCGTATTACCGTTCGTCAGGCTATAGATGCATTGGAAAAAGAAGGTTACTTAATAAAGAAAAGAGGCTTAGGTACCTTTGTGGTTGGCAGCCGTAAAATTACCGGTGATATCTTCAGTAAACAGGGATTTGAAGAAATCGCAAGAAACTCGGATGCAGAACCGGTTATCGCATCCAGTTCAATGGAGATTACTATACCTCCGGAAGATATCAGAACCATTATGCATATGGGAATCAGCGAAAGCTGTATGATTTATAAAAAAGTAGGACAGGTCAGCGAAGTTCGCATTGCCTACATTGTGACATATGTTCCGATTCGTACAAATCTGCAGGATGAACAGGGATTGATCAGTTATATCGAGTCGGATACATTTAAAAATCCATATCGTACTGAGAATCAAATTATGGCCGTTTTACCGGAAAAGGAAGTGTACCAATCTCTTCATATCGATTCCGGTCAGCCGATTTTCTTCCATCGAACCGTGTTATTTGATAAAGATGATGTTCTAATGGGCGTTGTTGATACATATTACCGTGGTGATATGTTCAGCTATACTGCACAGATGAATAATAAATAAAGGGGCTGTAACGAAATGAAATAATTTCGTAACAGCCCCTTTTTACATACTTTGTTTCAGAAATGACATCGCAACCGAATTTACTTTTTTTACGCGATTTTCAAGTTCCCGGGCACTCATTCTGGAAGCCGATTGGGCAAGGGCTGAGTTTTGAATCAAGGCATCCGATGTGGCAACAATCACATGAAAAGATTTTTGTAGATTGTGGATATTCTTTTCAATGTAACTGTCCGCCGTCTGTCCCTGACGGGTATATATAATCTGCGTATCGCCTTTTTGAATGGTTTCTCCCGGATTGTTCTTTACACGATATCCATCAAATACGATAATGACACGACAATTGCGGTATCCCTGATAATTGGTCAATAAGTCAATTAACCGGTCACGTGCCGATTCAATATCGGTTCTTGCGAGATCTTTTAAATTCTCCCAGGCATAAATCATGTTGTATCCATCGACAATCAGACAATCCGGCAATTTTTCGGAAATCTCTATCTTGTCTGTGGATATCTCTGCTTTTGGCCTTGGCTTGGTTCTCAGCTTGACTTTTGGCTCTGATTTCTTATTCTGGCCGCCGGCCATATTGAATACCCGCTTAAGCTCTTCCTCTTTTACGGTATAACGAACCTGATGATAGCTTTGCGATGCATTTTCCTTTTCAATTGGGACATGCAGGTGTTCTTCCACTTCATCCCATGGCACCACATAACCCGATCCCTGTGCACAGAAAACAGAGCCGGTCGGATTTCGAAAATCCATTTCACTGTCATATCCTCTTTCCAGAATAATGACTTCGCTGTCTTCGCACGGATAGTATCCATCCGGAACACAGCTGTATTTTCCTTTGCCATGGGTCAGTGCCACAATTTCCTTCTGGTAATTCATCAAAAGACGAACCGGTCCGATTCCGGTAACTGTCATAGTTCCGTCGGGATTATCTTTGATTTCAATGCGTGCATGTTTACTTTCTAAATCGAATAAAACTTTACTTAAGACCGAAGAAGGAACAGTAATGGAAAAATGATAATAAGGCTCCAACAGAATCGAGTTCGCTTTTTTCAGACCCTGACGGACAGCTCGATAGGTTGCCTGCCGGAAGTCTCCTCCCATGGTGTGCTTTAAATGGGCTTTTCCTGCCACTAATGATATTTTGATATCGGTAATCGGAGAGCCTGTTAAGACCCCTCGATGTTCTCTTTCTTCTAAGTGGGTTAAAATCAGACGCTGCCAGTTTAAGGCAAGTTTATCGGTGCTGATATCCGCTTCAAATTTCATGCCCGATCCCGGAGGCAGGGGTTCCAGATATAAGTGGACTTCTGCATAGTGACGCAAAGGTTCAAAGTGTCCGTATCCATATACCGGTTCTGTAATGGTTTCTCGAAAGATGACATTACCGGTTGTGAATTCAACATGGATACCGCTTCTTTCCTTGATCAATTTCTGGATGACTTCCATCTGGATCGTTCCCATCAATCTAAGATTGATCTTTTTAGTCTGCTCATCAAAGTTGATTTGAAGCTGCGGGTCCTCTTTGGCAAGCTGGGTTAATACACTCATCATCTGTAAAGGATCCACCCCTCTTGGCAGAACTAATTGATAGTTTAAAAATGCGGATAATACCGGCTGTGGACTGTCAGCCTCCATGCCGATACCCTGTCCTGCTTCCAAATCGGTAAAGCCTTTTACAGCACAGATCATACCGGCATCTGCTTCCTGTATCATGGTATAGTTCTGGCCTGAATACAGACGAATCTGATCGACCTTTTCGGTTTCAGAAATTTTCTGTTTTGCCTTAAGAGACCCTCCGGTGATTTTTAAATGGGTAAGACGGTTACCCTGTTCATCGGTGGATATTTTATATATTTTAGCTCCGAATTCATCCGGATATTCTTTGGTGAGAGTATAATCGCAAATGGCATTCATCAAGTCTTCTATACCTTGATTTTTTAAGGCAGAGCCAAAAAATACAGGGAAACATTCGCGTTTATAAACAGCACGGGCAATGGAATCGGATGAAATGGTTTCGGTTTCGGTATATTCATTCAATATGTCATCATTGACTAGGGCAAGCTTTTCCCATTTGGTTTCATCGGTAAAATCAATACAGTTTTCGGAACACATTTCTTGAAGGTTATCCATTAATTCTTCTTTTTCAATGTAGCTGATATCCATTTTATTGATGAAAACTAAAGCAGGTACATTATAATGTTCCAAACATTTCCAAATGGTTTCAGTATGAGATTGTACACCGTCCTGGGCATTGATTAAAATGATCGCAAGATCCAATACCTGCAGACTTCTTTCCATTTCACTGGAGAAATCAACATGACCCGGTGTATCAATCACATAAATCTCGGAATCGTTCCAATGAAAGTGAGCTTCTTTAGAAAAAATCGTGATTCCTCTATCTCTTTCCAGAGTATCATAATCAAGAAAGGCATCTTTGTGGTCAACACGTCCCATTTTTCGTATCGTTCCGGCATTATACAACATGCTTTCAATACAGGTGGTTTTACCGGCATCTACATGGGCTAATATTCCTACTGCGATATTTTTCATGGAATCACTCCTTTCCAATCGATAGAAATAAATTAACAGAAAATCCGGTAATTTTAAAGTAGACTGCTTTTTAAATTAATGTTACATTAGGAAGGAATCGGAGGATTGTTATGAAAAAAATATCATTTTTGATTACAGCCGCTCTTCTTACAGGGTGTTCAAATATTTCCAAGACCGCCTCTTATGAATTAGAATACGGCAAGCCGCTGGATGTTGAGATCATAGAAAAAGAATGCTCTGTAACCGATTTAGATATATCTTCTATTACAATGGAAAATGAACAAGATTATCCGGCAGTGGGAGAATATGTACTTCAGGCACAGGATGGAGAAGTTACATTGATTGTTAAAGATACTACCAAACCGGAAATCGTAACAGATTCACTGACCGTTGAATTGAATGGTCAAACGGATTTTAAGGACCGCATTGAAGTAAATGATTTGTCGGAGTGTACAGTTACAGTTGATACTTCAAAGGTTGATTTTACTGTTCCGGGTGAATATACCATAATGGCAAAGGCTGTAGATGCTTCCGGAAATGAAGCTGAAAAGGACATTACGGTTATTGTGGAAGAAAGAACCATTGAAACACCGGAAACAGTCAGCGAACCATTCTATGTGAATGGAATCATGATTGTAAATAAGAAACACCCGCTGCCTATGAATTATGCGTATGGAGAAGACCCGACCGCATCTGCTGCCATTCATCAATTAATTGCGGATATGCAGGCGCTGGGATATGATATTTCCAATAATTACAGCGGATATCGAAGCTATGATACACAAAATGGATTGTATTGGAGCTATGTATCATCTTACGGACAGGCTGAAGCCGATACTTTTTCGGCAAGACCGGGATATTCGGAACATCAAACCGGACTGGCTTATGATTTGATGCATACATCAGGTGCATTGGTAACCAATCAACCGGAAGCGGACTGGATTGCTCAGAATGCGCATCGTTATGGATTTATCGTTCGCTACCAGGAAGGAAAAGAAGATATTACCGGATATGTCGCAGAACAATGGCACCTTCGATATATCGGGGATGAAGCCACTAAAATATATGAATCCGGCTTAACATTAGAAGAATATTTAGGAATTGAAGGCGGAGACTATCAATCTTGAATTGATAGTCTTTTTTGAATTTTGTACAATATAGGAGTAGTAAGAGGTGATTATATGAACATGGGTAGACCTCAAAGACGTGAAACAAGTCTTACAGAAGGTAAAGGAAGCGTTTTTAAGCGTGGTGAAGGATTAGGTACAGGACCGACCGGTTCGGGAAGACCCGGTGGCGGTTCCGGCGGACCTCGTAACAGCAGAGGTGGTTTTTCCTCCATCCTAATGATTATATTGGCGTTGATATTTGGAGGAGGAGCCGGACTTAGCGGATTGTTTGGCGGTTCTGACGATTCATCATATACTGAGCCGATATCCAATTTGTATTATACCGATACATCCACCCATCAGGGATGGACATCTGCCAATTCCAATGTTTCTCAGCTGGATACCACGGTTGCAGCCGGATCAAGAAACAAATATACCAAGATTGCCGGTAATGGAAAAGATACCGTTACCATCATGGTATATATGTGCGGTGCGGATCTGGAAAGCCAGAACGGTATGGCTACTGCGGACTTAAGAGAAATGTTATCAGCTGATCTTTCCGACAATATCAATATCGTCGTTTATACCGGTGGCAGCACATATTGGAGAACGAAGGCAATCAGTGCACGTACCAATCAGGTCTGGGAAGTTAAAAACAATAAGTTATATAAGGTTGCAGAAGATGGCGATAAGGTCATGACAGACCCAAACACATTATCTGCCTTTATTCGATACTGCGGTAAGAATTATAAAGCGGATCGTTATGAATTGATTTTATGGGATCATGGTAACGGAACAGCAGCCGGTTATGGATATGATGAAAAACATAAACGGTCCGGCTCAATGACTTTAGATGGTATTGACACCGCATTAAAAAACGGTGGTGTGAAATTTGACTTTGTCGGATTTGATGCCTGTCTGATGGCAACCGTTGAGAACGGTTTGATGTTGGATAAATATGCAGACTATATGATCGCATCGGAAGAAACCGAGCCGGGTATCGGATGGTATTACACCGATTGGTTAAACGCATTATCGAAGAATACTTCGATGCCTACTATTGAAATCGGTAAGAATATTGTCGACAGCTTTGTGGAGCGTTGTGCCCGTCAATGTACAGGACAGAAGACAACCCTTTCGGTAGTTGACCTTGCAGAGCTCAGCAATACCGTACCGCCTGCACTAAGCGACTTCAGTAAAGAGGTTTCCAACTCCATCAACAACAATGGATATAAGAGTGTTGCGAGCGCAAGAAACCAAACCCGTTCCTTTGCGACAAGCACTCGTATTGACCAGGTAGACTTGACCGATTTAGCGGATAAAGTAAATAACTCCAAATCCGATGCCTTAGAAGCGGCCGTAAAAGGAGCAGTAAAATACAATCGTACTTCTACAAATATGTCCAACTCCTACGGATTATCGGTTTACTTCCCATATCAGAAGCTAAGTACGGTAGACTCTGTTGTGAGAACATACGATGCGATTGGAATGAATGCAGACTATTCTCAGTGTATCAGAGACTTTGCGACCTACCAGGCTACCGGTCAGGCAGGAACACAATATTCCAGCCAGCCGGGTACCTTATTTGGAACATTGACCGGGCAGGACCAAACGGGCTATTCTTCATCGGATATGCAGACATTGTTCGATCTGTTCTTTGGCGGTGATTACAGCTCAGCCGGATTGGATTACTCCAATTCATCATTCTTAAGCGGACGTTCGATTCCGGATGAACAGTTAACCAGCTATGTAAAGGATAACTATATCGATGATTTAGATTTAGTATGGAAGAAATCCGGTAATAACTATGTAATGAGCTTGAGCGAAGACCAATGGGGTCTTGTTCAATCCATCGATCAATCCGTATACTATGATGATGGCGAAGGCTATATTAACTTAGGTCTTGATAATAATTACGATTTTGATGAAAAGGGTAACTTAGTTGCGGCTACCGATCGTACATGGTTATGTATCAATAAGCATGTTATACCGTATTTCCATACCGATACCACGGTAGAAGAAGATGGAAATTACACTATTACCGGTTATGTTCCGGCTATGTTGAACGGTGAACAGAGAGTGAATTTAATTCTGGTATTTACCAAGGATAATCCGAATGGATCCATTGCCGGTGCACAATATGTTTACGATGATGCGGATACAGAAACGGTTGCGAAAAACCTGATTGAATTAGAAGTAGGCGATACCTTAGATTTCATCTGTGATTTCTATGCATACGATGGAACGTATCAGGACAGCTATTTCTTAGGCGATCAACTGAAGGTAACCGAAGATATGGAAATTCGCAATATTGAATTAGATGGCGGTAAGGTATCTGTAGTATATCGTTTCACCGATATTTATAATCAGGAACACTATTCACAAGCCATTGAAATTTAAAGGGATGATAAAAATTCATCCCTTTTTCTGTTATGATAGAAACATGAACAACATCTTATCCAATCCGTTTTTATCCTGTTTTCTCACATATACTGTCAATATAATCATTTTGGCTGCCATGTTGATTATTGCACGCTTTCTGTTTCATCCACCCAGAGAGCTCTTTCGCAAGATGCTGCATCTTGTGGCATTTACCTCAACCGCTTTTATTGTCGCTTATGCGAAAAATTGGCAGGCAGCTGCATGGACAATGGTGCTGTTTGCCTTGATCGTATGGCCGGTATTGAAATTTTTTGAGAGGTTTTCGTGGTATTCGGATTTATTCATTGAAAGACGTGCCGGTGAAATAAAAAACAGCCTGTTACTTTTGTTTCTATCACAGGCTGCATTTGTGACGCTTTGTTGGGGAATTTTAGGGGATAGATGGATGGCTGCTTTGGCAACCGTTGCCTGGGGTGTAGGAGATGCCATGGCTGCCTTAGTCGGTAAACGCTTCGGGAAACATCATACTAATATTCCTTTAGCCGATCAAAAGAAAACATGGGAAGGGACCTTCGCCATGTTTGTGAGTGCATTTCTTGTATATGTGATTGGATTATCATTATTAAGTAATCTATCTTTGGGGCGTATTTTGCTGCGGTCGATTTTTGCGGCAGCCGTCAATGCGTATGTCGAACTGATCACCAAAAACGGAAATGATACCATCACGGTACCGATATCCGGTATTCTTGTGCTGTGGCTTTTCAGTCTACTTTAATTTTTCGTGTGATAATCCGGTTTTCTTTGTCAAAATCTTTGATGATCACAAAGTCAAAACGGTCTACATCAATACATAAAGGAAAGTCTTCCTTCGGGAAGATTTTCTGCGTTTCCGGATTGAAGAATTTCTTTCCATCTGTGTATCTTAACTGAGCCGCTTCTTCTTTAACTGGGTATTCTTTCCCTTCCAGAAGAGCTTTGATGTAGTAAGCGCAGATCAAGTCTTCTGCAGCTGTATATTTTCCTTCGTTTCCCATGGCTACCAGACTTACGGTATCCGGATTCTGTTTCTGAATATATTTTGCGATAGCCTTTGCGGTTACTAATGAGCCTGCAATAATGGCATCGGCATGAATCGCATTGACAAGTCCCTGGGTACCGGCACTGGTCGAATGAATAATTGTCTTACCAGTATAATCTTTTCCGTAAATGGCTGAAGGGGCATTGCCTCCATCACAGCCCTCCACCATCTTTCCATGTCTTTCCGCAAATAAAAGATAATCAGGATGTTCCTGTTTCAAGGCAAATGCTTCATCCATACTTCCTATGGGGTAGATCATTTCAACGCCTTGATCAAAACAATAAGCTTCTAAGGTATATGCTCTGAACACATCAATAATTACGGTAAGTCCTTTGGCTTTTTTAGCGCCTTCTAATAATTCTAAAATTTGAATATTCATTTTTTAGTTCTCCTTCCCGTATAATATCTTTGTATGTGAATTTAATCAATAAGGAGCAGAACATGAAAATCAATTTAGAAGGAACATTAAATACCAGAGATCTGGGCGGACAGATCACAAAAGATGGATATACGATCAAAAAGAACAGCTTAATTCGCAGCGATGCTCCCGCAAAGATTACTTCAAATGATATACAAATATTGAAAGATCATGGTCTAGCTTTAGATATTGATCTTAGAACGTCTTCGGAAGCCGGGGAGAAGCCGGACCCTGAAATTGAAGGGGTCACCTATCTTCATTTACCGGTATTTAGAGAACAGGCTGCCGGTATCACCAGGGAAGAAAAGGCCATGAAGGATATCATGCAGATGATGATTGAAATCAGTGAAGAAAAAGCTTCTCAAAACATGATGAATCTATATCGCTATTTAATCGAAGATCCTTATTCCAGAAGCCAGTATGAAGCATTTTTAAATGCGGTATTGGATTGCGATGGAGCTGTGTTATGGCATTGCACGGCCGGAAAAGACAGAGCAGGCTTTGCGACCATCATCGTTGAGGAAGCTCTTGGTTTGGACAGAAAGATTATTTATGACAACTATATGCGCACTACCGAGAATCTAAAACCGGAGATCGAGCGTATCCGTTCTCTTGTTCAAAAACAGGGACTTGTCATGAAAGACGAAGCCGCATTAAATGTCTTCTTTGGAACCAGACCGGAATTCTTTGAGACGATTTATCAAACTGTAGAAAATAATTATGGAAGTTTTGATCAATTTATTGAAGAAGGACTTCATTTTGATGATGATAAATTGGAACGATTCAAGAAAAAATATCTTATTGGATACTAAAATGATCATAATTGAGTATTGGGATAGAATGGTATACAATTCTTTAAGGAAGTGATGAAAATTGAAACGATTTTTCGATGATGAAGAGTCAAAAAAATATTTAAAAATCTCTCTCTTTACCATCGCTACATGCATCATCATCTATATATTAAGCCGTGTTGCGGATAATTTAGATACGATTGTCGGCTGTGCAATTCAAGTGTTTGCCTGGATCGGTTCTGTGTTAAAACCGGTTTTCGGAGGCTTTATCATAGCCTATATCTTATTGCCGGCAACACGAAATCTGGAGGTGCAGCTTGCCAAATCCAGCTTTTTCCAAAAGAAACATAGAAAGATTACACCCCGCGGGGCAGCGGTCTTGATTCTTGGCTTGGGTGTATTTCTTTTATTATCCGTTGGAGTCACATTGATTATGGCAACGATTACCCGGCATGTTTCCTTTGTGGATGGTCAAAGCTTTGTGGCCGGTATCAACGATCTTGTGAAGGCTTTTACTCAGTTTTATGATGAAGTGATCAAAATGTTGGCGGGAATTCAAATCGGCACACACAATCTGGCAGAGTATGTTCAGGATTTAATTGATTTATTATTCCGGCAGTCTGATTTAGATCTGTTATCCAGTGCCGATGCGATCAAATCACGTGTGATGGCAGTTGCCTTCAGTGTTTTGTTCGGGGCTTATTTCCTGATTGATGGGGAAGGGTTGATCAAATACTGGAGCCGCACCTTTCATATTTTAATGGGAGATAGAGTATATGATATCTGCCGCGGTATTTTACATGATGCCGATATAACTTTTTCCAGATATGTAAGAGGACAGCTTTTAGATGCGCTGTTTATGGCAGTAACCATCAGTGTTGTATTCTCTGTCATTGGTGTGCGGTTTGCGCCGGTAATCGGAATTGCGGCAGGAATCGGTAATCTGATTCCTTATGTAGGACCTTTTGTTGCCTATGGTTTAACCATTCTGGTGGGTATTGTGGGCCAGGATTGGAAGATTCTGCTGATATCACTTATCGCAGTCAGTATTATTCAGGCTATTGATGCCGGAATTGTCAACCCTCGTCTTCTTGGCAAAAGCATCCGCATTCATCCTTTGATTGTAACGACATCGTTGATTATCGGAAACCGGATCGGAGGCTTTTTCGGTATGCTGGTGGCAGCTCCATGCGGTGGCTTGTTTACACTCTGGTTTGAAAGATTAGTTGAATATATACGTAAGAAAAGGAATATGGATATTCCACCGATACAAGATGAAAGCGAACCATCATAGGGTTCGCTTTTATAATTTGGAATATTGATAATTATGGAATCTTTCCAATATTTCCCGATGATTGGACCGGCGTATTGATTGTTGGGATCCATCTTTCATAATGAATTCATTCTGCCGTACAGAATCGATATAATCCATATTCAAGCAGATTCCTCTGTTACATAACAGGAATACAGGACTCTTTAAAAGAATTTCGCTGAGGCATTTAAAGGTCACCCGGTATAATTCTTTTTTATTGTTGGAGAAGGTTACTTCAGTATATTTATCCTGGGAACAGATATATTGAATGGTATTCAAGGTAAGAACGATTTTCTGTTTACCACTGTAAAATTCAACCGATGTATTCTTTAAATGCAGTTCTTTTTCCGCTTCATAAATTAACTTTCGAATCCTGTCGGCGTTTAATTCTTCCTTAAGAATATAATCGAAACACAGATGCGTTCTTACAGCGCGGTATACATCTTCTTTGGAACTGGTTAAAAAGACAATCAAAGCGGAATCGTTTTGATCGTGAAATTTCTGCGCCGTTTCCACACCATCCATTCCATCCATATAAATATCCATAAATACCAATTGAAAAGGACCGGTATCCTGTTCTAGAAACTCTTCTCCGCTTTTGAAATGTTGGATTAGATATCCTTCCGATATATTCGGGCAGTCTTTTAATAAGGAATGAAGGTTTTCAAAATCACTTTGATTGTTTTCGACAATTGCGATATTCATGTCCATATTATATCAAACATTTAAGCTTGTTTATCAATAATTATAGGAGGATATGCTACTTTCTTGAATGCATTAGTAAAATCTGATTAAATAATATTATGAAACAGAATGAGCAATTTGAAACCAGACTTTCACTGGTCTTTTATTTTCTTAAAGGGGCAAAACGTTATTTCGCATTAGGGATTCTTTTTGCGTTTCTGGTTTCGTTTATCGATTTAATCAATCCAAAGATTATCAGTTATACCGTAGATACAATTTTGAATCATAAAGATGCCAATTTACCGAAGTTTATCTTACAGTGGATTGATGCCATCGGAGGTCCTTCTTATCTTAGAGAACATCTGTATATTATTGCGTTTGTCGTAATTGTGACTGCTTTATCAGGTGCTCTGTCCCGTTATTGTTTCCAACTAAACAACTCTAAAGGAGCAGAAGTTCTGGTTCAAAGAATGAGGGATACTCTTTTTGAGCGCATTATGGAATTACCGTCTTCCTGGCATAACGAAAATCATACAGGAGATATTATTCAGCGCTGTACATCGGATGTAGAAACCATCAAGGGATTTTTATCCGAACAGTTAACCGGACTGTTCAGGGTGTTGGTATTGTTTGGATTTGCGATTTATTTCATGGTGGATATTCATCCTACATTATCTATCATCGCTCTTGTCATGATGCCTCTTGTGGTCATTTATTCCATCTTATTTCATGGAAGGATCGGCAGTGCCTTTGAAAAGGCAGATACAGAAGAAGGTGTACTATCTTCCATTGCCCAGGAAAATATCAGCGGTGTACGTGTTGTCAGGGCGTTTGGACAGGAAATCTACGAGCAAAAGCGTTTTGAGAAGCAGAATGCGGACTATACAAAGCTTTGGGTAGATCTAATGCGAATCTTTGCGGAATACTTTGCCTTCAGTGATTTTTTCTCCTATTTTCAAATTTTAACGATTCTTGTAGCCGGTGCTTATTATTGTGTAAATGGCAGTTTAAGCGCGGGAAATTATATTGCGTTTTTATCTTATAACGGCATGTTGACGTGGCAGATTCGCTCACTAGGCCGTATGATTTCCAATTTATCACGTGCCGGTATCTCCGTAGAACGTCTTCGATATATTATGAATTCTCCGGTTGAAGTGGATTTGGGTCAAAAGCTGACGCCGGATATGCATCAGGATATTGTCTTTGATCATGTGTCTTTTCGATATGATGATAAAACACCGGATGTGCTTAAAGATATATCTTTTACCATTCCTGCAGGAAAGACGATCGGAATTATCGGAAAGACCGGATCGGGAAAAACGACTCTGGTTTCACTTTTGGATAGATTGTATGAATGTAAAGAAGGAGTCATACGTGTTGGTGATATCGATATTCGAGATATTAAGCTATCCTGGTTACGTAAACAGATTGGGATGATTCTTCAGGAACCGTTTCTTTTCTCCCGTACATTAAAAGAGAATATTAGTATCGGTATCCCGAATGCGGATATGAAAGATATATCCGAGGCGGTTTTAGCTGCCGATCTGACAGAGACCATCGAAGGTTTCCATGATGGCTATGATACATTTGTCGGTGAAAGAGGTGTGACCCTTTCAGGTGGACAGAAACAGCGTACTGCCATTGCGCAAATGTTGATGCGAAAGCCGTCGGTGATGATTTTTGATGATTCATTATCCGCTGTTGATGCCCGTACGGATGCCATCATCCGTGCAAATTTAAAACAATATGCAGGTAAATCTACGATTATCTTTATCTCGCACAGAATTACCACCATCCAGGATGCGGATTTGATTCTTGTGATGGATGACGGCAAAATCATTCAGCAGGGTACACATGATCAATTGATTCAGAAAGAAGGTTTATATAAACGGATTTACGATTTACAGGTACAGGAGGAAATGCTATGAGAAAAAATGAAAAAGTAGCACATCTTCCATGGTTTGGGATCGGCAAGTTACTTCCGTTTTTAAAGCCATATCGCAAGTTGATGTTCTGGATGATCTTTATGGGTGCTTTTACAGGATATATCGATACGCTGTATCCATTGTTTAACCGCTATGCATTAGATACCTTTGTAGCGCACCAGGATCTAAATAATGTATGGATCTTTATCGGTTTATATCTGGTGATGTTGATTGTACAGTCCGTTGCCAATTACTACAGTATGGTTTGGTCCGGTGTTATCGAAATGAATGTAGATAGAGACCTGCGAAATAAGGCATTCAATCATCTACAAACACTCAGCTTTTCTTATTTCAATCAAAATAATGTCGGCTATATTCATGCCAGAATTATGAGTGATACCGGTAAGATCGGAGAGCTTGTCGCATGGCGATTAATGGATATGGTCTGGTATGGAACCTATATTGTGTTCGTATTTGTGAATATGCTGCTGATTCAATGGAAATTAGCTTTATATGTATTGTTGGTAATACCGTTTGCGGTATGGATGATGCGTTTCTTTCAAAAACATTTAATCGTATTGAATCATAAGGTAAGACAGATTAATTCCCGTATTACCGGCAATTTCAACGAAGGAATTACGGGCGTCAAATCTATTAAATCTCTGGTGATTGAAGATACAATATTAAATGATTTTAAAAAAGATACGTTGAGTATGAAGCATACCAGTATCAGAACGCAGCGTTTTTCCGCTGCCTTTATGGCACTTGTCACAATGATGAGCTCCATCATTCTTGCGATTGTGCTTTGGCAGGGAGGACATATCACCATAGAGGGAATCATTCAAATCGGAACCTTATCGATCTTTATGAATTATGCGGTGTATTTGATTGAACCGATTCAGATGGTGATCAACACGATTGCTGCACTGATCGGTATTCAGGTTAATATTGAGCGTTTCTCTAACTTTATGGAAACCGAATCCATGGTTGTAGACAGTGATGAAGTGATCGAGAAGTATGGAGATATGTTCCATCCTAAAAAAGAGAATTGGGAACCGCTTGTCGGTGATGTGGAATTTAAGGATGTATCCTTTCAGTATCCCGATGGCAATGAACTTGTCTTAGAGCATTTTAATTTAAAGGTAAAACAGGGAACCCATGTTGCGATTGTCGGTGAGACAGGAGCCGGTAAATCTACACTTGTCAATTTAATCTGCCGGTTCTATGAACCGACAGAAGGTCAGATCTTGATTGATGGGAAAGATGTCAAGGAACGCTCCCAGTTGTGGCTGCATCGAAATATCGGTTATGTATTACAGACACCGCATTTGTTCTCGGGAACAGTAAGAGAAAATCTGAAATATGGAAATCCTGATGCCAGTGATGAACAGATATTAGATGCCATTCATACGGTATCTGCGGATTTTGTGTTAGAGAAGTTGGATAAAGGCTTGGATAGCGAAATTCAGGAAGGGGGAGATTCCCTTTCAACCGGAGAAAAACAATTATTATCCTTTGCGAGAGCTTTATTAGTCGATCCAAAGATTCTGGTATTGGATGAGGCAACCTCTTCCATTGATACGTTAACAGAAAAAGCCATTCAGGATGCGATTGAAACAGCCATTAAGGGAAGAACATCCTTTATGATTGCGCATCGCTTATCCACTGTAGTGGACGCAGATGTAATCTTAGTAGTACAGGATGGAAAGATCGTAGAAAGAGGAACCCATCCTGAATTGATGCGTAAAAAGGGATATTATTACGAATTATATACAAGACAATTTGAACAGATGGCCACAGAAATGGCATAGGAAGGACTGTATGAAAAAAATTGTATTCTTAGATGTAGACGGAACCTTAATTGATTATCGTTTACAGATGCCTAAATCAGCCCAAACAGCTGTAGAGACCGCACGCAAAAACGGACATATCGTATATATCTGTACCGGATGTTCTAAGGCAGAGATTGAATATTACCATTGGACATTGGAGCTTGATGGTATGATCGGCGGCAATGGGGCTTATGTCGAAAATGGGGATGAAGTCCTGCTTCATCGATCTCTTTCTTTAGAACAATGCACCGATGTCGTAAATTGGTTGAAGGAAAGACAACTTCCAATTATTTTAGAGGCCAACAGCGGTATGTATGCCAGTGATGATCTCAAAAGTGAAAAGGGAAGAAATGCCTTCTTAGCCTACAGTAAAGGCAAAGGCAATACCGATCCATCCAATTATGATTGGGATAAAAGATGGGGCAAGTATGTCTGGGGTAAATCCCTATATAGAGATGATGTTAATAAGATCAGCTTTGTGATGGATTCGTATCAGGACCATTTGGATAGTGCTAAAAGATTTCCGGATTTGGTAGCCAATACATGGGGTGGCAAAGGAGAAGCAGCTCTTTTTGGTGATTTAGGTGTTAAGGGAATTGATAAGGCATATGCGATTGAAATTGTTTTAAAACATCATAATATGACCAAAGAAGATGCGATTTCCTTTGGTGATGCCAAGATTGATTTATCGATGTTTGAAGCCTGTGGATATAATGTTGCGATGGGTAACGGCGGTCCGGAAATCAAGGAAGCTGCCGATTATATTACCGATGATATCAATGATGATGGCTTATATAATGCCTTTAAGAAGCTTGGATTGATATAAAAAATAGATTTTTGATTGTATCAATGGTTCTTTTCGGTTATTATGATTTCTGTATTTAAGAAAATGAGGAGGAGCCAATGAGCAACAACAAACGTCCTGAAACAATGGAAAGAATTACTAATGCCCAGTTAGCTAACGCATTTATCGATGAACAGGTAAAAGCAGTTCGTGAACAGGTTAAAGATGGAAATGTATTACTGGCATTATCCGGTGGTGTAGATTCCAGCGTAGTCGCTGCATTATTGATCAAGGCAATCGGAAAACAGTTAACATGTATTCATGTAAACCATGGATTGATGAGAAAAGGCGAAAGCGAACAGGTTATTGATGTATTTAAATCTTCATTAGGCGAAAACTTGATTTATATCGATGCCACAGACCGTTTCTTAGATAAGTTAGCAGGTGTATCTGATCCTGAAACAAAGAGAAAGATTATCGGTGGTGAATTTATCCGTGTATTCGAAGAAGAATCTAAAAAGCTTTCTAATATGAAGTTCTTAGCTCAGGGAACTATTTATCCGGATATTCTGGAAAGTGATGGCATTAAGGCACATCATAACGTTGGTGGTTTACCGGAAGATGTAGATTTTGAATTGGTTGAACCAGTTAAGTTCTTATTTAAGGATGAAGTACGTGTTGTTGGTGAAGCATTAGGCTTACCAAAGAATATGGTTTACCGTCAGCCTTTCCCGGGACCTGGTTTAGGTGTTCGCTGTCCGGGCGCAATCACAAGAGACCGTTTGGAAGCAGTACGTGAATCCGACGCAATCTTACGTGAAGAATTTGAAAATGCAGGTTTAGAAGGTAAGGTATGGCAATACTTTACTGTAGTACCTGATTTCAAATCAACAGGTATCAAAGATGGTAAGCGTTCTTTTGAATGGCCGGCTATTATCCGTGCGGTTAACACAACGGATGCGATGCAGGCAACCATCGAAAGAGTAGATTGGGAAGTATTGGAAAAGATTTCTTATCGTATCACGCATGAAGTTGAAGGTATCAACCGTGTACTTTATGATTTGACAACGAAGCCGACTGCCACAATCGAATACGAATAAGAGCAATTGGTTTGCGAATGCATAAAAAGTGGGAGAAATTCATCAAAAACTAGCTCATTTTTATGTATAAAACCCAAATAAACACTAATTTTTCATTAAAAAAGTCGTCGTTTGACGACTTTTTTAAATGTCGGGAATTACGCTGATACCTTTCTGATACCATTTTGATACCATTTTATAAAAAACATTATTCTGAGTGGGTAATTAAATGTTGTTCTTATGTATTGTAGAAGGCATCTTTATGTACTTATTTAAAATTAATTGTCCACTCTATGTATTCATCTTTGCTGATCTTACCCTCTTTAAGATCGGCTTTTTTTTGTATCCATTCATCCAGAAAATCGAACATGATTTCATTGTTGAAATGCAGGGTGTAATCATCTTCTCCGTTTTTTTCAATCTGGATTGGAATGTCACGATCATACTCCAACAGGTGGAATACAAAGTCAAGCATGCTCGTATGAGGCTTATTACTTAAATACAGTGAAGTTACTCCAAGTGCTTCACTGATTTTTTCCAGCATGTCTTCTTTTGGCACATGCGTCCCGTTTTCGTATTGAGAGATTCGGATGCGGCCATTTTCACCGGGAGGTAATCCTAGTTTTTCAGCTAATTCTATCTGCGTTAATCCCCGGAATTGTCTGACAAAGCGAATCCGCTCGCCCATA
>JAGAWH010000218.1 GCA_017941505.1 Faecalicoccus sp.
ACTACGCTTGGCGGTAACTACCTGCGGTTGGACTTTCACCAACTAGAGATGTGCCATGCCCGACACACAGTAAAAAAAATCGGGATTTCGGTCCCGATTTTATCATGTTTAAACAACTCGATATTCCATCCATTTTCCGCTTTGATAACGCCATACAAAGAACAGAATACGTGTGGTCCAGTCGATATACATCGCAATTCTTGTTCCTACAACGCCCATGCCAAGAACCGTACCTAAAAGATATGCACCGGCTACACGGGATATAAACATAGAGGCAACACCGATTACCATCGTAAATTTGGCATCTCCGGCAGCCCGCATTGATGTCGGTAAGACAAACGCCAATGGATGCAGAACAGATACCGCGATACATTCCATGGCCAGAATGGTTTGGGCAATCTTCAGGGTTTCCGGTGTCAAAGTATATAACTTTAAGGCAAAAGGACTGATTCCGTAAACAGCTAAGTTGTTGACAATGGCCATGACCCAGGCCCATGTTACCATCTTGCGGATGTAGAATTTCGCCTGATCATAGTCATTGGCTCCGACACATTGACCGACAACGGTCACAATCGCTAACTGCATCGCCATCTCGGTGGCATAACATAATACCGCTAAGGAGTTGGTTACACCGTTTGCTGCAATCTGGGAGGTTCCATAAGTTGCCACAAAGGTCGATACCAGTACTTTACCCAATTGGAAAAGTCCACTTTCAATACCGTTGGGAATCGCAATGGTAAGGATCTGGCGAATGGTTCTGAAATTATATTGAATGATATTTTTCCAGGTGAGGAAGATTTCATAATTCCGGTTAAATGCCATACGTGTCATCAAAACAGCTGCCACAACACGGGATGCGAGTGTAGGCCATGCCACACCGGCTGCGCCCATATGGAAATGATAAATCAAAATATAGTTACCAATCAGGTTGACTAAGTTCATGATGATCGATACCCGCATGGTAGCTTTGGTATCACCCATGGACCTGTATAAGGCAGCTGCTGCATTATAGGCACCCAGAAACGGGAAGGACAATGCGGTAATCCAGAAATACACGGCACCGGATTCAAATACATCGCTGGCTACACTGCCGTACAGCGCATGAAGAATCTGCCGATGTAATACAAAACAACCGACTCCCAACAGAAGGGAAATCACAACGGAAACCAAAACCAATTGACCGGCCGATTTACGGGTTCGGTCTTGGTCACCATAGCCTAAAAATTGCGATACGACTACAGATCCTCCACCGGCAACCGCTGCCAGAAGCTGAATGATTAAGTTGTTGACATCATTTACGATGGAAACACCGGATATGGCTGCTTCACCGGCACTGGAAACCATAATGGTATCCAGCATTCCCACCAACATTAATAAAAGCTGCTCAATCAATAAAGGTACAATCATCTTTCTTAATTGAGCATTCGAAAACAATTTATTCTCCATATATTCTCCCTCTGCCTCCTTATTGTATGCCTTTTTAGAATTGATGAAAAGGAAATTGACTTGAACTTTCAGTTTGAATTTTTTTATAGAGTGTAAATAAAAAACTCAGTCTGAGAGGACTGAGCTGTATATTACACTTCCATTTTCTTAAAAGACGGCATATCGATGTCGTTGATTTTCCATTCATTATTTTTATTGATTAGATGGAGTACAATCGTTCCATCCACCTTATCCTTGTATTTACATCCAAGAGTGCCTTTGGCTCCTGTCTTGGTTTTTTTGACTTCCTTTACGGTCCAGTCAAACTTTGACATATTTTTGAGCAAAAACTGGATTTTCTTTGGTGAAGGGGTATCCGTATTACGCGTTAAGAGATTCCCTAAAAAGCCTCCGCCTGCATACGTTTTGACAAGCTTTACTTTTTTTGCTCCTTCCGGTGTTATATAGGGATTTAATCCATCAATCCCCGATTTCTTGATGTCCTTAACGGCATTGTTTAAGAATTCTTCCGGTTCCATTGTTTGTTTCATGATGATTACCTCCGTGTTCACTGAATGGGTTATGATTGTTTCATTTCACTAAAATTATTGTATAATGCCTTACGACAAAAATCTAATAGTTTACGGCATTGCCTTTACGATGATTTCCGCCATTTCCTCCACGGTTTCCTCAAAACCTCCGATTCCCCATATAATGGCTGTTACTACAAGTCCGGCGGTATAGAAATGGGAGATGTATTTTATCGATTTTACATTTTCTCCATAAAGACTGACATTATGGAAGGATATTTCATTGATCTGTGTTTCCAAATATCCTAATAGATTGTTTTTATAAAGCGGAATCAGGATATCGATATTCTGCTTACAGGTGTTGAAAAAATATATTAACAGCTGTCTGCGGTTATTGAGATTTGGCTGGTTTTCCACATAGTCTTTCACCAGATGGTCAACACGATACATGATGATATCATTCATGGTTTCAAAGTTGCGGTAAAATGTCTTTCTGCCTACTTTTGCCTTCTCACATAAGGCAGTCACGGTAATGGAATCATAGCTTTGGTGGCTTAATAATTCAAAAAAGGCATCGGTGATCATAGTTTGCGATTGTATGGCAATGGGGTTGGTTTGTATGGTATACATTGACTCAATTTCCTTCCTTTTGTGTCAGTTATATAGGTTGTTTGATTCAAAGAATTCTCAATGATAATATATACTTAACAATTAGATGACACAAGTGTGTCTTTTGGAGGGCATATGAATTTACAGGACTTTTATGTAGGGAAGGCATTTGATGCATACACATACTTCGGTGCACATTATATGGCTGATGGGGTGATGTTTCGTACCTATGGGCCGCAGGCGGATAGAATCTGTTTGATCGGAGATTTCAATAACTGGAAAGAAGTAGATATGGTCCAATCCGGACAGTCCGGTATCTGGGAATTAAAGGTAGACAATGCCGTTCCGGGACAGATGTATAAATATGTAGTCTATGGACATAACGGAAGAGTAGAACATTGTGACCCATATGGTTTTGGAATGGAATTACGTCCTGATTTTGCCTCTATTATCCGCAAAATGAATGATTATGGCTTTATGGATGAGAAATGGATGAAGTCCCGTAATTTATGTTATGGAGACCCGCTCAATATTTATGAGCTTCATTTAGGTTCCTGGAGACATAACGAAAATAATGAAAACGGCTGGTATCGGTATGATGAAATTGCCGATGATTTAATTTGGTATGTAAAGGAAAACCATTATACCCATGTGGAATTTATGCCGTTATCCGAACATCCGTTCGATGGAAGCTGGGGTTACCAAAATACCGGTTTCTTTGCCCCGACTTCAAGATACGGTACCGCTCGTGAGCTCAAAATATTGATTGATAGACTCCATCAGGCAGGTATCGGTGCCATCATCGATTTTGTACCGGCTCATTTTGCCACGGATTATTATGGACTTCGTTTATTTGATGGGGATGAGCTTTATGAATATCCGGCCAGTGATATCGGAAACAGCGAATGGGGAAGCTGTAACTTCTTGTATTCCAGAGGAGAAATCCGCTCCTTCCTTCAAAGTGCTGCCAACTATTGGTTAACCGAATATCATTTCGATGGTCTTAGAATGGATGCGGTAAGCCGTTTGATCTATTGGCAGGGACAGGAATCCCGCGGTGAAAATAAAATTGCGATTGAATTTATCAAAACAATGAACAGCGGTATCCGTAAACTGCATCCAAGTGCCATGTTGATTGCCGAGGATTCCACATCTTATCCTAATGTCACCAGACCGGTAGAAGATGGCGGCTTGGGCTTTGACTACAAATGGGATCTTGGATGGATGAATGATACCTTAGATTACTTTATGAAACAGAGCGATGAAAGAAAAGATTTACCGGGGAAATTAACCTTCTCCATGTTCTATTTCTATAATGAAAGATATTTATTACCTTTATCGCATGATGAAGTCGTTCATGGTAAAAAAACCATTGTTGATAAGATCTTTGGAAGTTATGAAGAGAAATTTGCCCAGGCAAGATGTTTATATATGTATATGATGATGCATCCGGGTAAGAAATTAAATTTCATGGGCAATGAGATCGGCATGTTTAGAGAATGGGATGAAAAGAAAGAACCGGATTGGTTTATTCTTAAATATCCTATGCATGATTCCTTCCATAAATACATCATTGAACTCAATAAGATTTATCAAAGTACTCTGGCATTATATGCATGGGATTATGATCCGAAAGGCTTTGAGTGGCTGACCATCAATGAAAACGGATCGAATGTGTTTGGCATCAAGCGAACCGCTGATGACTGTAAGGTAGCTGCCTTATTCAATTTCTCGAATTCAGAGGTTACCTATAAAGCGGTGGAAGACTGGCGTGTTGAACTCAACAGCGATTGGGAAATGTATAACGGAACGACACCGAAACCGGCTCGTATCCGCAAGACCGGAACCTTTAAATTAGCACCGTTCAGCTGTTTATATTTGACAAAATAGGGGAGACCCTATTTTTGTTTATAAAAAATTAGCACTTTAACGTTGACAGTGCTAAAAAGGATGTTATAATACAATTGGCATTAGAAATAAACGAGTGCTAAGGAGGTGTTCCTAATGAATTATGAACAAATGTCAGAAAAACTGCAGAAGGTTTTAATGGATGCCGTGAATGGTGCCAAAGCTGCCCAGCATCCAAGCGTTGATACGATAGATATGTTGTCAGCTATCTTCCGTGATGATACCCTGGATGGTCTTTATTCACGTGTAGGAGTTGATAAGAAAAAAGCTTTGGATTTTATTGATCAGGAAAGCGCGAGAGTCGCAAAAAGTCAGAATCAGTCTTTGAACTTCTCAACTGCCGTACAGAACTCTTTGGATAAAGCTGAAAAATGGGGCAAAGAAAATGGTGAAACATATATGTCTGTTGCCAGTGTATGGATTGCCTTGATGTTTAACCAGTCCTATGTTTCCAAACAGCTGGTTGCGATGTTTAACTTGAAAGAAGACGAGGTAAAGAAAGCAGAATTGGAAAGAAGAAACGGTAAGAAATACGATACTCCAAATTCAGAGGATAACGTAGAAGCTTTACAGAAATACGGTAAAGATTTAGTTCAATATGTCCGCGATGGTAAAATTGATCCGATTATCGGACGTGATGATGAAATTCGCCGTGTTATGCAGATTCTTTCTCGTAAGACTAAGAACAATCCGGTATTGATCGGTGAGCCGGGTGTTGGTAAAACAGCGGTAGTAGAAGGTATCGCATGGCGTATTATGAAAGGCGATGTACCGGAATCCTTAAAGGACAAACAGTTAATCGAAATCGATATGGGTGCTTTAATTGCCGGTGCGAAATATCGTGGTGAATTTGAAGAACGTTTAAAATCCGTCTTAGATGAAGTAAAAAGAGCCGATGGTCAGATTATCTTATTTATTGATGAGATTCACAATCTGGTCGGTGCCGGTAAAACCGAAGGCTCCATGGATGCTGCCAACTTATTAAAACCAATGTTGGCTCGTGGTGAATTACACTGCATCGGTGCAACCACATTTAAGGAATACCGTAACTATATTGAAAAGGATGCAGCCTTAGAAAGACGTTTCCAGCGTGTTAATATTGATGAGCCGACCGTAGAAGAGACAATTTCCATTCTGCGTGGCTTAAAGAACCGTTATGAAAGCTATCACGGTGTGCGTATTTTAGATAGCGCCTTAATCGCGGCAGCTACTTTATCCAATCGTTATATTACCGACCGTTTCTTACCGGATAAGGCTATCGACTTAGTGGATGAAGCCTGTGCAACATTAAAGGTAGAAATGGAAAGTATGCCGCAGGAACTCGATGAGTTGGAGCGTAAGATTTTACAACTGCAGATTGAAAAGACATCTTTGATGAAAGAAGATGATCCTAAGACAGTATCCCGTAAAAACGAGATCGAAGCGGAATTAGGAAGATTACAGTCCCAGCGCGATGAAATGCATTCAAAATGGGAAGATGAAAAACTGAATTTAGCTAAGGTGCAGGAAGACAAGCAGGCTTTGGAAAAAGCACGCTTAGATCTGCAGCAGGCACAGAATGAAGCCCGTTATGAAGAGGCAGCTCGTCTACAGTATGGTGTGATTCCGGAACTCGAACAGCGAATTAAAGCTGCAACTGCTTCCGATAAGTCCAATGCGCTGATTCAGGAGACTGTTGATGAAGAGTTAATTGCGGAAATCATCTCTAAGACAACCGGTATTGAAGTATCCCGTCTTGTAGAGGGTGAGCGTTTAAAACTGTTACGCTTAAAAGAAGAAATGCAGAAACGTGTTATCGGTCAGGATGAAGCTTTAGAGCTTGTAACAGATGCGATCTTACGTTCAAAGGCACAGATTCAGGATGAGAATCGTCCAATCGGTTCCTTCATGTTCTTAGGCCCTACCGGTGTCGGTAAGACAGAGGTAGCTAAGACTTTGGCAGAACAGTTATTTGATGATGAGAAACATATCGTACGTATTGATATGTCTGAATATATGGAGAAACACAGCGTTTCCCGTTTGATTGGTGCTCCTCCGGGATATGTTGGCTATGATGAAGGCGGACAGTTAACCGAAGCTGTACGTAGAAGCCCTTACTCCATCGTTCTGTTCGATGAAATCGAAAAGGCACATCCGGATGTATTCAACGTATTATTACAGATCTTAGATGATGGACGTATTACCGATTCTAAGGGTGTTACCGTTGATTTCAAGAACACCATTATTATCATGACATCCAACTTAGGAAGCCAATATGCGTTTGAAGAAGGCGACGTCCATGAAAAATACATGCAGGAAGTACGTAAACACTTCAAGCCGGAATTTATCAACCGTATTGATGAGATCATTGTATTCAATGCGTTAACTCCGGAAGCTTACGGTAAGATTGCCCACAAGTTTATCAACCAGTTAGCTGCTCGTCTGGCACAAAGAGATATCGAATTACATGTCAGCGATGCGGTATACGAACAGATCTCTAAGATGGGTGTAGATCCGGTATATGGTGCCCGCCCGATGAAGCGTTATATCCAGAAAAATATCGAAACCCAGATTGCCCGTACTATTATTGAGTCCGGTGTGGTTAAAGATGCCGATATTTACGTAGACTTTGACGGTAATGACTACACCTACAAAGTAATAGAAAAAGAATAACTTTGAACAAACCACGGTAAAAATGCCGTGGTTTTTCTTATCCTAATTGCGTTATAATCAAATCAGAGGTGAGTACATATGTCACAATTAAAAGATTGGATCAATGAATCCAAAAACATCGTTTTCTTTGGCGGTGCCGGTGTTTCTACGGAAAGTAATATTCCTGATTTCAGAAGTGATAATGGTCTGTATAAGAAAAAATATCCGTATCCGGCTGAAGTTATGATTTCGCATTCCTTTTTTGTGCAGCATCCATCCCAATTTTATGAATTCTATTTCAATCAGATGATTTATGAGGATGCCAAACCGAACAAAGCCCATCTTGCCCTGGCAAAATTGGAGGAAATGGGTAAATTAAAGGCTGTTGTGACACAGAATATCGATGGTCTGCATCAATTGGCCGGATCTAAAAATGTATATGAGCTGCATGGCTCGGTTTTACGGAATACCTGTCATCACTGCGGTGCTAAATATAATTTATCCCAAACCATTGCCGCACGAAATGAAGTCGGTGTTCCCATCTGTCCGAAATGCGGAAATATCATTAAACCGGATGTCGTATTGTATGAAGAAAGTTTGGATGAGCATGTACTGTATCAGGCAGTGACGGCCATTGAAAAAGCGGATATGTTGATTGTCGGCGGAACTTCGCTTGTGGTATATCCGGCAGCCGGACTGATTAATTATTTCCGCGGTAAGCATCTGGTATTGATCAATCGGGATAAAACGGATATGGATTATAAGGCAGATCTTGTGATTCATGACTCCATCGGAAAAGTTTTATCAGAAGCTGTCGATCTGGATTAAAGGAAACTTCATCGTTTCCTTTTTTTTTGATAATTTGAAATATTTAGACAATTCCTATATAGTACTCAGTATTAGGAGGAAAAGTTTTGAATTGGAATTTATTCAGTAAACATCGAGATTCTATTTACGGAATATCTATTCTTTCAATCATGGTGTATCACTTCTGTAAAAATGTCATAGAATTTGAGACCGGACTTGGAGCTGATATCGCAAATATTTATGCGACCTTTATCGGCAGTATCGGTGTTGAGATATTCTTATTTCTATCGGGTATGGGATTATTCTATTCGATGATGAAAAATGATGATATATTGGCGTTTTATAAAAGGCGGATGATTCGGGTTCTCATTCCGTATTTGATTGTTGCGATACCGTATTTTTATTTCCGGGATATTATTCGATATGAAGACACCTGGATCACATATCTACAAAATATCACCTTTTTTAGTTTATTTACGGAGCATGAGACGATTCTTTGGTACATCGGTTTGACCTTATTTACGTATTTGATTTATCCGTTTATTTTCCCGCTTGTCAAGGATGGGAAGGATATCGAAAAGAAGTTAGTCATAGGGTTTCTGGTATTGTTGGGGATATACATCTTCTTACAGATCTTTTGGACAGAGCCATTTAACGACGCCAGAATTGCGATCTGCCGCTTGAGTATCTTTTATGCCGGATGTGTATATGCTCCGAAGATTTATTATAAGCAGGGCTTTAATACGTTTGATAAAGTTTTATTTTCTGTCGGATTACCGATTAAGTTGATATGCGGATATATGGAATTAAACGGTGTTGATTTTTCGGGAATACCGGAAAGAATGGTGGACTTTTTCTTTGGATTATTTATGACGGCCATCTTAACAATGATACTCGAAAAAATGAAAGTGAATTCTAAGTTATTAAAATTGGCCGGCAATTACTCCTTAGAGTTATACATGTTACATATGGTAATTCGCTCGGTTATGAGAGAGCTGGATTATAAAATGTCCGATCCTTTGAATTATCTTGTCTGTGTCGTCATTTCGATTGGGTTATCCTATATACTAAGAAAAATAACCGATCATATCGCCGCATTACTTGACAAAAAACCTGCTCAAACATTGAATTCTGTTGTCAATATTAAGGGAAAATGTCCCAAAATAGTTCGATGATAAGCGGGAAAATCCCGCTTATTTTTATGCATACTTGTGATACTGATGCGCATGTTCCTTGTGATTCTGAAACGATGACAATCTCCATGGATGCGACATC
>JAGAWH010000219.1 GCA_017941505.1 Faecalicoccus sp.
ACACCGGGTCTAAAAAATGCGACGTCCTTACTTTGCCCAGACCTTTGCTGACTGTATGCCTACAGCAGAAAGGCCAGGAACATCTGATTATTCCTGACCCTTTTATCTTATTCCTAATGTAGATAGATATACCAAAAAAAAATATTAAGATCAGGTTCAAATCTTCCTGATTTTATAATAGAAAAAATCCGATTACTCGGACTTTTTGTTCAACTGCCACTCTCGATAAGCTTCCCAGATTTCTTCTAACTCCTGTAAAGAATTCATCTGATTCATTTTATTTTTATAAGCATGTGAGTCCGGAAGGCCTTTTAAATACCAGCCCCCAAGACCTCTCATTTCCCGAATGGCAACAGCTTCCCCTTTATAATTCGCAAGATTTTTCGCATGTTTCATGCACCAGTAAATGCGGTCATCCAAAGTAAATTCATGCGTCTGACCTGTCAAGGAATCCAGGCATTCACGGATCAAGAAAGGATTTCCGATGATCCCCCGGCCTAACATCACCGCATCACAACCGGTTTCTGCCATCATCCTTTGAAAATCATCAACACTTCTGACATCCCCATTGCCGATGACAGGAATTGAGACAGCTTCCTTGACTTTCTTGATATATGACCAATCCGCCTGTCCATCATATATTTGTGATCTGGTACGCCCGTGTAAGGCAACAGCCTTGACACCTGCTTTTTCCATAGCTTTGGCCATCTCGACACAATTGATATGGGCCTTATCAAAACCAAGACGCATTTTTACCGTGACCGGCTTTGAAACATTTTCAACAATGGCTGATACCAATTGATACGCATAATCAATATCCTTCATCAAATAGCTTCCCGCTTGGGCTTTAATCACCTTTGATACCGGACAGCCCATATTAAAATCGATGATATCGCAATCTACCTGCGTATCTAAGTATTTGGCCGCATACACCACCGTATCAACATCATGCCCGAAAATTTGAAAGCTGACAGGATGTTCTTCAGGATCAACCTTCAACATTTCCATCGTTTTTCCGGATTTATAGTAAACGGCTTTATCAGAGACCATCTCATTACATACAAGCCCAGCCCCAAATTGACGGGAAACACTTCGAAAGGCTATATTTGATACTCCGGCCATCGGTGCTACGATCACCGGATTATCAATCCGGACATTTCCGATCCAAAAGCCTTTAGGCATTTCTTCTCCTTAAGATTTGAAGTAATTCCGATTCATCAAAATGATATCTTTCATTACAGAAATTACATGTGATTTCAGCCCCATGATCTTCCTTTATCATCAAATTCAGATCTTCGGAAGAAAGTGTCTCTAAGGCAGAAGCCATCCTTTCTTTAGAACATGGGCATGAGAAAGATACTTCCTTTGTCTCCAAAACCTGTGCATCTTCAAACATATCTTTTGCGAGCTGGGTTAAATCGGTATCATCATACTCCTTCATGATCGTAGATATCGGTTTTAAGCCCTCTAAAACATGTTCACAGATGGAGATATCCGTCTCGGTGGCATCCGGTAACATCTGTAAGATCATAGCTCCTGCACTTTCAATATTTCCGTTTTTTACCAATACACCAACCGCAACAGCTGTCGGAGTCTGTTCGGATAAAGTAAAGTAATATGTGAAATCCTCACCGATCTCACCGCTGACAAGCTGTACCGTACCCGTAAAGTTTTCCTCCATGTTGAGATCCTTGGTGACGGTAAGGGTACCGTTGGTTCCAACAGCTGCACCGACATTTAAATGCCCGTCTTCTTTATCTTCCACATCAACATGCGGATTTGAGCAGAACCCGCGTACCGTTCCATCGTGATACGCATCCACAATGATAGATCCAATCGGACCGTGCCCGTTAATCGCAATCGTTAACATCTCTTTATCGGACTTCAACATACTTCCCATCAATGAGCCTACCGATAACGTTCTGCCCAGCGCTGCCGAAGCAACCGGATATAAGTCAAATCTGTCTCTTGCCTCCTGTACCAGGTCAGTTGAACGGACTAGATATAAGCGTACTCTTCCTTCACATACAAGTGCTTTACATAATTGATCTTTCATTTCTATACCTCCAAAAGAAAAGACGTTTTCACGTCTTTTTACTCTTTTTTGTCTGAAAATTCGTTTTCTTCAACAACAGGATTTACTGGTTTGCCCGTTAATTCATTAAACGCGTCATCCAAATCCTGCTTCTTAACGCTTTTTGGAACTTCCGGAAGCTGTTCTTCCTGCGGCTTGGATGGTACACTTGGTAATTCCGGTTCATTTGGATTATCGAGCTGACCATATTCCATCAAATTGCTGATCTGTTCGTTAGTCAATGTTTCATATTCAAACAGCGAATGCGCAATTAAATCCAATAAATTGCGGTTTTCCTTTAAAATACGGAAACATTCCGCTTCACATTCATCAACAATCTTACGAACTTCCTTATCAATCTGATCGGCAACCCCATCTGAATAAGAACTTCCCTGCGTATAATCACGACCTAAGAATACATTTCCTGTTGGATCTGCATACTGAATCGGTCCTAATGATGACATACCAAATACACGAACCATGCTCTTGGCAATTTTGGTGAGCTGTTCAATATCATTGACAGCACCGCCGCTGACTTCGCCAAAGACCATCTGTTCGGAACAGCGTCCGCCTAACAGTCCGGTAATCCGGGCCATGTATTCGCTTTGCGTATGGAAATTCTTTTCCTCACGCGGCATCATCAAGTTATATCCGCCGGCTTCACCGCGCGGAATTATGGTAACCTTCTGTACGGTATCGGCAGCTTCTAATTTTAAACCGATTACTGCATGTCCTGCTTCATGATATGAAACAAGCCATTTATCTTTTTCGGTATATTTCTTCGACTTCTTAGCCGGACCCATCATAACACGGTCAATGGCTTCATCAAGATCCGCCATTGTGATTTGTTTTTCATTATGACGTACTGCTAAGATGGCACCTTCATTTAAAACGTTCTCTAAATCCGCTCCTGAGAATCCCGGAGTGCGCTTGGCAAGATTTTCCAAAGATACATCGGATGCCAGCTTTTTATTGCGGGCATGAACTTCCAGAATCTCTTTTCTTCCGCGGATATCCGGCAAGTTTACCGTAATCCGTCTGTCAAAACGACCGCTTCGCATTAATGCCGGGTCCAATACGTCCGGTCTGTTGGTAGCCGCAACGACTACAATTCCGGCGTTATCGGTCATACCATCCATCTCTACAAGGAGCTGGTTCAGGGTCTGCTCACGTTCATCGTTTCCGCCACCCATACCGGCACCTCTCTGGCGGCCTACCGCATCAATTTCATCAATAAAGATGATACATGGTGCATTTTTCTGGGCAGTTTTGAACATATCACGTACGCGGCTGGCACCGGTACCTACAAACATCTCTACAAAATCCGAACCGGAAATTGAGAAAAACGGCACGTTAGCCTCACCGGCGACTGCCTTTGCGAGTAATGTTTTACCGGTTCCCGGAGGACCTACCATTAATAATCCCTTCGGAATATGGGCTCCCATATCGGTAAATTTCTGCGGAGTGCGCAGATATTCGATAATTTCTTTAACTTCTTCTTTTTCTTCCTCACAGCCGGCTACATCACGGAAACGAACTTTGACATTGGTCTCCATTCTTGCCTTTGACTTTGCGAATTCAAAAGCTTTATTTGATCCGGATTGCCCTGCCATCCTCGAAAACATGAAGTAGAACACAACCGCGATGATGATGAAAGGAATCAACTGAGACAGAATGTTAACCATAACACCATTCTGATTTGGATCCTCAATTGTGATTTCGCCGCCATCTTCTGTCAACACTTTTTCAAGCCATTCCATATTGGCTTCCGTATTAGGAACGATAACACTGTAAGAGACATAATTTTTATTTGAATCTTTATATGTTCCCTTTACGCGAATAATGGAAGAATTGATGGACAATGTGCTGTCATCAAAATCAACATTCTCCGCTTCTTTCTGAAACTGAGAGTAGCTTAATGTCCTTGTTGATCCGGTCGAACTGTATACAACAAGAGAGATCATTATGCTGATAATAAACAACATTGGCAAATAATTAAGCCATTTTTTCATGCAATCCTCCTATTCATAGATTTCGTTTTTTAAAACACCGATGTATGGAAGATTTCGATAAACCTGATTATAATCAAGGCCATATCCTACGACAAATTCGTTAGGAATTGTAAAGCCGACATAATCCGCTTCAATATCTACCACACGACGATCCGGTTTATTTAATAAGGATACAATCTTTACATCTGCTGCACCTCTGTGATACAAAAGCTCGCGAACCGCTTTTAATGTACGGCCGGTATCCACGATATCCTCTACCACAAGAACAGACTTACCTTTTACGGAGAGATCCGTATCCTTTTCGATACGTACATCACCGGTAGAAGTTGTTCCTTCATAAGAGCTGACAGACATAAAATCAATAACACATCCAAAGGTAAAGCGCTTGATTAATTCCGCCATAAACGGAACGCTTCCCTTCAACAATCCGATAACCATCGGAATTTCTTTCTTCTCGTTATAATATTTTTCAATCTCTTCTGCAAGTTCAACGCACTTTTTTTCAATTTCTTCTTCGCTAATCAAAACTCTTTCAATATCTGTAGTAATCATTGTCATTCTCCTTAAAGACATTGTTCATTGTATCATAAACAAATTCGCTTTAACACTAAAATGTTCTACGTCACATCCCAGTCCGGGTACAAAAATAACCTTCCCCGCCCGATTTTCCATCACCAGCCAGCCTTTTCTATCAATGCGGTTGATCTTCCGGTCAATAAAGAAGCGGCTGAGCGATTTCGTTCCAAAGCGCATTTCAATTTTATCTCCCGCCTTCACATTGCGGATATAGATTGGAAAATCTTCTTCCTTCACATCTACCGATTCAATGGTCTTTCCGCTTTGACATAGTTTAAAATCCGGAGTTGTAATGTACTCAAGAGTATCCAGCTTCACAAAAACAGGTTCTTTTTTCTTTTCTTTAATCAGCTTTCCGTCAAAGCTTTCCAGATAAAAATCTTTCATATCAATCAAGCAGTCCGATTGAAGCTGCCTGCATAAATCTTTTAATTCATGCCTTGAATAATGATGATGGCTGATCTCATACAGCCAGGTATCTAAGATTAACAGCGCATCGGGATGCGCAATCAAAGAATTGACGGAATGATCCCATTTATCTAAAAATTCTTCAATCCTTTCTCTGCGTAAAGAAAGTAATTTGTTAGAATCTTCGATTTCCTGAACGTATTTATCCTTTTGGTCAGGTGTCATCTTTTCAATCAGAGAATGGCGGATCTTATTGCGGGTATAATCATCGGACAAATTAGATTCATCAATTCCGTATTCGATTCCATTCTGTATGCAGTAATCGGCAAGCTCAGCCTTGGTGTATTTCAACAAGGGACGTACAACCGGAACACCTTTATAGACCATCCTTTCTCTTAAGCCGTAATGATCACACAACATATTTCTCTGTCTTTGAAAGAGATACGTTTCAATATGATCATCCTTATGATGGGCAATAAAGATTTCTCCGTCTTTTCCTGCCAATTCTACAAAAAAATCATAGCGCACTTCTCTTGCCCAGCTTTGAAAATTCATATCCCCGGGATAATGCGGAGATAATACCGAAAGCCCGATATTGTATCTGTCACAATAGCTTTTGACAATATTTTCATCCCTGTCGGCAGTGGGTCTTTTATGATAATTGACATGAGCCACATGAATATCATATTTCCCGGATTTTCTTAAAATAT
Organism: Faecalicoccus sp.; assembly: GCA_017941505.1. Next base: position 5,781 of record JAGAWH010000219.1, read on the forward strand.
CTAAAAGCGCCATGCTGTCAGGTCCCCCGGAGCATGCCGCAACACAAAACTTTTTCATTTTTTTCCTTTCAACTGATACAGTCGATCACACGCTTGCGAATTGTCTGAAATAAACGGCTTGATACAGGAATATGTGCCTTCACATCGATAATGCGGGACGTGTTGATCCACTTGGCATCATTTAGAAAGAGCACCGAAGATTTATTCAATCCTTCAATATTTCCTAAGCGCATCAAATGCGTTTTACCATGTACATTGTTTCTCGACCACGCTTCTTTAGCTGCTTTTTGATTTCCGCTCATCGGTACCACAAACGCTTTCCCGTTTTTAAAGGCAAGAATCAGGCCAAAATGTTGATAACCAATCTCTAATAAATAAGCCATCCCAAAATCTATATAACAGATATCCCCTGCACGAACCTTTACGTTTAAAGGCTGACAGGAATATAACTGCTTGCGTCGACAGAAATTCATTTTTGAAATCATATAATCAAAAACTTCATCCGGACTTAATTGGTTTAACATCTCCTGTTCATCAAGGCTGGCTGATTCTACTAAAGATTCAAGATTATCATCTGCAAGTATTTTATTTTTTAAATTCATCCATTCTTTTGGTTCCATACTACTATTGAACCATGCTCATATCACAAGAGCCTTTCAATTTGAATTCTTTTTTAATTTTTTCTTAAAAGATTCCCATTTTCTGGAAATTCGATGATATAAACCAATCATCGGATGATAATGTTTTGAAATCATTCCTGATTTTTCAATAAATAATTCAACACCCATCAAGATCACTAACATGGTAAAAAAACCAATGTTTCGGTTAATCATATAGACAAAAGCACTGAGTCCGAACAAAGCTGTTAAGCCGCACATGATCACTACGGTATTACGATGTCCAAACTGCTTCATCAACATATGGTGCAGATGACTTTTATCCGCTTCCATAAAACGCTGCCCTTTTAAAGTTCTTCGTACAATGGCCGATAAAGTATCGATGATCGGAACCATCAATATTAAGATCGGCAAAGCCAAAGTCATGATGGAAGAGCTCTTAAATCCAATTAAGGATATGGTGGAAATCATAAATCCCAGAAACAAAGAGCCACAGTCTCCCATAAAAATACTGGCAGGATAGGCATTGTATACCAGAAAACCGGCAGCGGCGGCCGCCAGAATAAAGGCGATATTCATAATATCAAAACGTCTTTCGATAATCGAAAGAGAACCCGCAATCACAAGCACGATAACACTCATTCCGCCGGCTAAGCCATCTAAGCCATCGATCAGGTTAACCGCATTGGTGATTCCAACTATCCAGAACATCGTAAACAATACCGAAATGACACCCATGTCGATACTCACGCCAAAAGGCAGACGCAGCACGTCCACGGAAACGCCGAAAAAGATGACAACAGCTGCCGCAATCACCTCAATTAACAGTTTCATGCGGGGTGTCAAATCACTCAAATCATCGATTAAACCCGCAAAAAACATGATGCTGCCGCCGGCTACAATACCGGTAACCGCGCGGTCCGGCTTCACATAATGCGCCATCGTCACAATAAAGGCAATATAAATCGCAATACCCCCGATACGGGAAATAATCCCATGATGCACCGTACGGGCATTTTCTAAGGCATATGCCTTTGCCCAATTGGAATATATTTTGATGATAGGTGTCAGGCAAAGCGAAATCAAAAAAGGCATTGCCAGCATTTCTATATCGATCATTACTTCATCACCCTAGCATTCATTAGAGGATCTTCCTCCGGTTTATCGTTACAATAAACTTTACAATTTAATTCCTGTTCCAACATTTGGCGAAGTCCAAACAAACGTGCCAGTCCTCCGGATAAACGAATCCCCTTGGATAAAATATCTTTCTGTCCGGCTTTTTTCAAATTTGTCTTCACCCACAATAAAATCTGCTTTTCAACCGTTTCAATCGGTTCCCATAAATCGGAAGCAGGTGTTTCAATTTCACTGAATTTTTGATACCGATTCCATCCTAAACAGGTCAGTTTACGATTTCGACTGCTCCAAAATGCTTCACTTGCTCCATTACATAGAGCTAAGGCATCTTCATCGGAGATAATACACCGCGTTTGGGAAGCTACTTTTCGCTTGATCTGTTCATTAATGGTATCGGCTCCCAGATTGATCACACTGCTGAGCACTTCATCATCTACATATAAATGCATCTCCGTATAGTTATGACCAACATGAATCACGCAATCGGTTAAATCACTTTGATACAGCCGAGCTGTATCGATAAACATGATTTTTTTCATCCGTAAAGCTTTTAAATCTGTCTCAAGCTTCTGCCTAAAAGAATCATCCATCCAGGCAGGCTGCACCACAATACATGTCGAAGGCATCAAAGAAGTTCCTGCCTTCAAGGCATCAAACCCTGCTTTTAAGATGGGCATAAGCTCCCCGTTGATTCTTCCTGCCTGTATCGGATAACGGACACGAAAAGATGCATCCTTATAAATATAGCGAAACGTTTCGGTTCCGGTTGCCATCAATTCATCATCGTGATAGGCAGCACACGTACGAACTGCTGCTATCTTTTGATCCGATACACTGTAAAATAGGCATTGGAAAGATCCGGGATCCACAATATATCTTTTCTCGAACATAGTCCGTCTTACAATCCATTAAAAATCGTTAAGGCAAAAATTGCCTGAGAACTTAAATAGCCCAATACCAGCGATAATAAAAACATCAGCAGCATCACCTTGGCAGGCTGTCTGACATTACAGAATTTATCAAATTGAACAGCGCTGATCGCCCAGAAGCTGAGCGCAAAACAAACCGCAAATACCAGCAGCTGGATAATTGATACCGTCATATTTCCCCCTTATCCCACAAAGACAACTTCCGCAAACGGATATTTTGTCTTCATTTCTTCTTTTATTTTATATAGTAAATCAACATCCTGACTAAATCCCATCATGGAGGAACCGGAACCGGACATCATGACACGATCAAGTCCAAAGGACATCATTTCATCTTTCAGTGTTGTTAACACGGGAAGCAGCTCAAAGGCCGGTGCTTCCAGTGCATTGTTCATCGATTGAATCAAGCCACTGTAAGACTTTTCTTCAATGGCCTTTGCGACACCATCCACATCTACCAAAGCAGGAATGGTCTCGTGCCATTTTTTAAAGCAGGCCGGTGTTGAAACACCACCCTCCGGCTTAACGATTAAAATCGGAAATCTCCAGTCGGTCTGAATCGGAGTAATGATTTCTCCGATTCCCTGAACTCTCGCAAATTTTTTGAAGATGCAGAAAGGAACGTCTGCCCCCACTTCTTTGCCCATTAAAATCTGTTTTTCCAAAGGGCATTCTATGTTTTCTAATTTCAACAGACCTTCTAAAACTCCGGCACCATCCGCACTTCCTCCGGCTAGGCCGGCTTCGGCCGGGATGTTTTTCTTTACAAGAATCTTATAGCTGCGATGGATATGATAAGTCTTGCGGAATTCTTCCACCATCTTATGGACGGTGCTGTTGGAAGGAAGTTCCATCCCTACTCCGATAAACTCATCCTTATCTGATATTTCGATATCGATTTCATCAAACAGGGAAATCGGAGCCATGATCATATCTAAGTTATGATATCCATTGGCAAACTGTCCAAGAACATCCAGTGCTAAATTCACTTTAGCGGGCGCATAAATCTTCATAAGAAACCTCGTATAAATGGATAAAATCGGCTAGCGTACACTGTTGGGCACGGATAGATGGATCTAATCCGGCAGTCTCAAGCAGGGATTTTGCCGTATTCTTATCATTAAATAATGTTTGAAAATTATTATAAATGGTCTTTCTTCGCTGCTTGAAGCAGGCTTTGACCATCTCAAAAAACAACTCTTCATCCTTTAAAGAATAGAGATGATGGAAAGTAAATTGAACGACAACGGAATCCACATTCGGTTTAGGAGAAAACACATGCCGTGATACATCCATCACCTTTTTTACATTACAGCGATATTGTGTAATGACACTCAAGGCGTTGTATTCTTTATCATTATTACAGGCAAGAAATCTGTCTCCGACCTCCTTCTGCATCATGACCGTAATTCTTTCAATCGGCTCTACTGCCTCAAATAATTTAAACAAAATCGGCGTTGTGATGTAGTAAGGAAGGTTGGAAGCAAAAACGACTTTTTGGTTTTCTTTCCGGAATGAGCGGATCACTTCATTCACATCCGCCTCTAAGAAATCCTGAAGAATGATTTCTAATCCCTCATCCTGAATTTCCTGTTTTAAGATATCCGGCAGCCTTTCATCAATCTCAAAGGTAACAACATGATCTGCTCTTTTACACAGCTGCTCCGTGAGTGCGCCGATACCCGGCCCGATCTCAAATACCAGCTCATCGCGATCTTGTATGGCAGCTTCGGCAATCTTTTCCACAACCCGGGGTTCAATAATAAAATTCTGGCCGTATGTCTTCTTGGTAAAGATGCCATATTTTTCCTGGATTTCTTTTGTCCGTCGGATTGTCGCAATTGGATTGGTCATACATTCTCCCCTAAAAATTCTATAATTTCCTGTTTGGAAACACCCATTTGGTTTAACCGCTTAAAACAGGTCTTCGCATTACAGGGACCGATATAAAAGCCTTCACATACCTGAAAGCGTCTCTTGGAATCACCTACAAGACCCAGATCGATAAAATCGTTCCAATCCAGCGATTGGTCTTTTGATGCAAAGGTTACACAGTGTTTCAAGCTTTCCTCTAAATCTTCCTTTGAAGCATGTTCTACCCCTACTTTTTTAGGGGTTCTTGCCTTTTCTTTTTTTATAAACGCATTTTTACAGCCCGGTACTGCCTCGTTAATCAGGCGGCGAATATGTTCTCCCGGTGTATCAGGGTCCGTAAAAATAATGACTCCTCTTTTTTCTTTAGCCATCTTGATGCGTTCAATTGTGGCTTCATTTACCTGGTCGCCACCTGTTTCAATCGTATCACAATCAAAATAGCTCTGCATGACATTCGTGTCGTTTTTCCCTTCCACGACAATGATCTCTTTGATTCTTTTCATAATGACAGATTATAACATCCTTTGACCATAAAAAAAATCCTTCATTTGAAGGATCATTTTAAACCTTTTGGGATAATGTAGTAGTCCATTAGATAATGACCTACACCACCGTCTTTACACTCATAGTCAGTGATATCATCGGCAATTTCCATAGTTAGTGGAGCGCTGTTTTTAAGTGCGACTCCCCATCCGCATACTTCCAGCAGCGAATTATCGTTTTCATTATCACCAAAGGCAATAATATTATCTAAATTCAGGTTATGGTCTTGGGCATAGTGTTTTAAACCGGTTCCCTTATCAATGCCTTTATGCATGATTTCTACGGTTCCCGGGAAAGTTCCGACAATTTGATAATGATCGGATAGTTTTTCTTCATAACGCTCACGGATCATTTTTTCTACATCCGGTGTTGTGCGGAACAAAAATTTATACGTCGGTTTTTCACAGAATCCTTCCACATCCCCTGTTTTGTCGATAAAATTAAACCCATGCCGCTTCATTGAGCGCATTAACTCATCATTAATATACATCGCATTATGGTTTCCGCCGCCTTCTGCATTGATTGCGATTTCGTATTTTTCAATCAAAGGCATCATGCAGTAAAGCACTTCCTTCATTTCATCAACCGTCATGAAATCCACCGACCATAAATGCTTGGAAGCTGTATCGTAAACCATACCGCCGTTCATACCGATCAAAAAGTCAAACTCATAGTCTAATCCCCAATCTCTGGCCTGATTTAACAGTCTTTGATCGATTTCTCTACCTGTTGCCAATCCCAGCAGAATACCATTGTCATGAAGAATCTGCAGTGCTTCTTTGACTACATCAGGAAGAGGATCTCCCTTTGCGGTAAGAGTCATATCGATATCTGCTACAAATGCGTCAATTTTTTCTATCATACTTATTCCCCTCCATTCAAAACATAGAAATTATACTTTCCGCTTTTCCGATTGTCTATTTATTTGACACAAATTAAGGATTTCTTTTTTGTCATAAGAATTTTGGTATAATAAAACAGGTGATGCATATGTTAAAAATTCCTAGAAACGGCACAATAATTGCGCCTGCTTCCTTACATCTTCCCCTCTATAAGATCATAACCGAACAGTACGGTAATATTCAGGGTATTGAAGTAATCACACTGCAGACTCTGGTTAACCGTCTGGTTCCGGGGGACTTTGATGAGCATTTAGAGCTTTTATATAAATATAAGGAAGCTTTGGAAAACCTATCAAAAGATAATATTTTTTATCCAAGCCGACAGGATCCGATTTTCTTAGATGCCTGCCTGTCTTTTTTGCGTCAATACGTATCTTATAATCTACCGCTTGAAAACCTTCCGGAAACCTCCCAGAAGGAAAAGGATATTAAGGAAGCGTTGATGTTATTGAAGGACATTGAACTTCGTGAATCTCGCTTTCCGACCGTTTTAAACAACACTTCAGAAAACTTTTCGCAGGTTTATATTCTGAAAAAAGAATATTCCGTCAAAGAAATGTTGTGGGTAGATTATTTATTAAAACAGGGAGCTTCTTATTTAGAGAATACAACGATACAAGATAGACAATATTGGTCTTCTCCCAATCCAAGAAAGCTGGCTGTCGCGATTTCTCAATACATTATTGAAAACAACTTAGATGCGGATTCAATCTTTGTATCCACAAGTTCGCAAACGGACAAGGAAATATTGTCGCAGATCTTTGATCAATTTCAAATTCCTTATACAATTCTTTCCAGCCAGCTTCCGTCTTTGATTACCGGTATGTGGAGTACCGCCCTGACCTTTATCAAGGATCGAAATATTGATAATTATAAAAATTTAATCGATACCTTCTACCCTTCCAAAGCTGCTGCCATTATTGAATTTTTAGAAGAGCAGCCTGATTTCTATCCGAATATGGAATGCCGCCTGCAAAATATCGAATATGAAGATAATGCGTTAATTGATCAAATAACGTTTGAACGACTACAAAAAGCTGAAATCATGGCATATGACTGGATGAAGGAACACGAATTCTTGATGGATATGAATTTGGAAGAAGCTGCAAAGTTAATTCAAGGTATTCATCCTAATCCTTCCCGGGAAGATTTATCCGCTTTTCAAAAATGTATGGATCTAATCGTTCAGGCCAAAAGTTATCTGCATGAACCGGAAGATTTGGGCTTATTGATTCACAGCATCGAAACGATGCCGGAAGCTAAATCCGCCAACATTTATTCCGGTGTTTTGATCGGCACCCGAAATGAAATATCCGCTCTGCGTCCGATCAACTTTTTATACAATATTCACTCCGGCACCTATCCGGCTTACCAAATTTCCGGCGGTATCTTTGATGAAGCTTATATGGACAAAACCGATCTTTCTTCTTTAAAAATGCGCCTTGATACTCAGAAAGAACAGATGGAAAACGGATTAAATCAAGCTTCTGTTTTAATTGTGACCTATCCGGAAGCCGACTCCAAAGGAAAGATCTTTGCGCCAAGTGATGAAATCCAGAGTTATTTAGGATTAGACCCTATTTCTAAAAATTATCCGGACAATGATGTCTTTGAGGTTCCGGAATTTAACCTGGCAAAAGAGAGTGCGAAACCGCTCTTCTTCAAAACAGAACCGATCTCCATGTCCGTATCCCGCCTGGAGACTTTTACCGGATGTCCTTTAAAACACTTCTTACAATATGGTTTGTCATTAAAAGAAAAACAGACCTGGTCGGATATCCGCTCTCAGGGAACGATGTTACATAAAATTGTCGAAATATTGACTTTGCAGTACGGAAAAGACTACGCCTCCGTTTCCCGTGAGCAGTTACATGAACTGATTGAAAAAGAATATGCCTTCGGTAAAAAGGTTTATCCTCACCGCACGGCATGGATCAACAGCCAGATTGAAGAAATAACGTATAAATTGACTCTTGTATTGGAGCAGTTGAACGATTTTGAATCAAATTGGAAAATGAACATTCAGGAACGGGAATATTTCTATACTTATCAAGTTGAGGATATGGACCGGGATATTAATTTATACGGCTATATTGACCGAGTTGATACTTCTCCTACCTCCTTTGCGGTATTCGACTATAAATCCGGATCACGGGAGTTAAAGCAGGATCATTTTGAAGCAGGTTTATCTCTTCAGTTGTGCGTATATACCCTTGCCTATGCTCAAAAATCCGGACTCATACCGGTAGGAAATTTCTATATTTCTTTAAATAAGATTACGGAAAGTCAAACAGCTGTAAAGCTTGCCTACAACAAAAAAGAGGGATGGACAGAAATTGATGCAAGAGACATTTTGGAAAGCTATCCGAAAGACAGAAAATTTAACGGATGGATCTACCAGAAAGATTCGGCATATGCCACAAAAGAAAAAGAAGGAGATTCCTCAAAAACCGTTGAACTGGATCATTTAACCGGTTTAAAAGCACCGTCTTTTGAAGAGGTAAAACAAAGTGTCACTTTGATTGTCGAAGATATTTTAAGAGATATATCTTCCGGCAACATTGCACCAAACTATGTTGATAAAGCATGCGATTGGTGTTCATACAGATCAATCTGCCGCAATTCCAGAACCGAGATGCCTATAACATCCCGCATTGAAAAGGAGGTGGAATAATGCCTTTTACAGATATGCAGCAAAAAGCCATTGATGCGATCGATAAAAATATATTAGTTTCCGCCAGTGCCGGCAGCGGTAAGACAAGTGTTCTGGTAGAGCGTTTATGTAAGCTTGTATTAAAAGGTAACTCCATTGATACCATCCTTGCGATGACTTTCACCAATGATGCCGCTGGTGAAATGAAGGCCCGCTTATTATCGGCCTTACAAAAAAAGAATGAAGAACAGCCATCGGATTATTTAAGCAACCAGATGGCATTGCTTCAAACAGCCTCGATTTGTACAATTGATTCCTTTTGTAATTCAATTGTTCAAAAATATTACTATAAACTAGGAATCTCATACACTATGGCTAACTCGGTAGCCTCCGATTCCCAGAAGCAGTCCTGTTTTCGAAGTGCTTATGAAGCAGCCTGCCTGAATATGGATCCGGTACAGTTTGCCCGCCTCAAATTCTATTTCCTTTGTTACGGAAAAAGAGAAGAGGACATCGAAAAAGAAATCAAAAAATTTATTGAGCTGGCAAATTCAAAACCGGAACCGGAAAAATGGATTGAAGAGATCATAGAAAATGCCAAACAAGGGCCTAACGAATCGACAATGTATTGGTTTTTAACCTATTTCAGAATACGAATTCAGGCATTGATTGACCTTTGTTCTGAATTTGTGATGATTGCCAACAAACCGGAAGATTTTCAACTCAAAAAACAGAAATTAATGGATTGCCTTCTTTATTTAGAGAATCAGGATTATTCCGGCTTCGTCCAAGCCTTCCGTGTATACTTCCAATCCACCCCTGCGATTAAGAGCGGTAAAAAATCCGGATTGGATAAAGCTGTCGCAGAAGAATTTAAAGACTATGAAAAAGATATCGCTAAATACTTATTCAAAGAAGATGATTTCAATTCAGACAGAGCGTTTGTATCTGAATTTGTAGAAACGTATTGCGCGCTGGCACTCGATATCTCCAAACGCTTCAGTGAATATAAAAAGGCCATGGAAATCATTGACTATAATGATATGGAACACTTCACTTATGAATTATTGAAGATGGAAGATGTGAACGAAGAGGTCCGCAATAAATATAAATTCATACTGGTTGATGAGTTCCAGGATACCAATGACCTTCAGGAAAGTATTATCGGCTGTATCGCAAAGAACGAAGATCGAAAGGTATTCCGTGTCGGAGATATTAAACAGTCAATCTATGGATTCAGACAGGCCAGACCGTCAATCATGAAAGGACATATGGAGAAAAAGGATGAATACAACGAGACAATCATCCTAAAGGATAATTTCCGCTCCGGAGAAGGCATTGTTGATTTCAACAATAAATTCTATCAAACCATCATGAATTCCGATCTTCTCGGGGAAAATTTCAGTGAGGATGATCTTGCCACCAGTGGCAAAATCTTAACAAAAGAAGAAACAGAAACTGAACAGAAGATCAATCCCATCCCGGTTCGCTTCCTTTATACAGCAGTAGATCCATGGATGGTTGCCCACGACGAAGACATCAAAAAAACGACCGCCAAAAAGCTGCATCGCATCAATATCAACAATTTGATTGCGGAGGATATTTTAAAAAGAATCGCAGCCGGACGATCATATCGAGACATATGCATTTTGACCCGTGGACACGGTCCCCAGGAAGATTTGAAAGCCACATTAGAAGCGTACGGAATCCCTGCCATGGCAGAAATCGGACATGGTTTCTACAACAATTCTGCCATTCAAATTATACTGAATGCCCTGCAGGCGCTTATCAATCCGTATGACGATATTGCCTTGTGTGCCACCTTGATGTCTCCGCTGATGAATATCAATGCCCAGATGCTGGCAGATGCCTGCATGACAAAAGATCGTAATGAATATTTATATCCGCATATTAAAGATTTGGAATGGATGGAAAAATGGAAGGATATTCAATCTCTTGTCAGCTGTCCGATTACAGAAATGATCCGCTCTTTATATAAGATTAATGATTTCTATGAAAATCATACTACAGCTCAGGATAAGACCAATCTGGATTTATTTTTAGAAAATGCGTCTTCCTATGTGAACCAAAAAGATGTTCGCGGATTTATCCGTTATATCAAAGAGGAAGCATCGCAAGATGCGGTAGGTGAGGCAGCCCCATTCGGGAAAAATGAGGATGTCGTTCAAATTAAAACAATTCACGGATCCAAAGGTTTGCAGTATAAAGTCGTATATCTCTATTCCCAGCACGAATCAAGAGATCACGATGCCTCCAACCCGATGCCATCCGACCCGGATTTAGGTTTATGCCCGGCCGGAATTGACTCGGAATTTAAGATCAAGCGGGAATCGATGGCTCATATTGCCGCCAGAACAAAACGCTTCCATGATGATTTAAGTGAAGAGATGCGTATTTTATATGTAGCAACCACAAGACCGATCTTTGAACTTGTGATTGTAGATGCGATTGATGATTTATCAAGTTATCCGACAGAATTCAATGCCAGAGCACTGCTTGCGAAAAAGGGATATACCGGATGGCTGTTAAACACCAGAGAAGATACCGGTTTGGTGCTGGATTATATACAGGAATTATCCGAAACACCTTCTTCCAAGGGTGGATTCCAAACCATCACTAAAAAAGTCTATAACCGCCCGATTACTACCCTGCAGTCCAATACCGCTTCGGCTGCCAAGGTACATTTAGAGTGGCCGGCTATATCTTTTGAGAAAAATATGGGAACCGTACGTGGTACCGTATTCCATGAAATCGCCGGAGGCTGCAGCTATCCTTATAAAAAAGAGGAGTGTATCGCATTTGCGTCCAAACATGGATTTACCATCACCGATCGTGATTTCATCAAATTTGAAGCCCTCAACAACAATCAAGATTATGCGAAATGGATGGCTGCAAAGCACGAATTTGAAAGCAGCTATATCATCGCAGAAAACGGAACTATTACCCATGGCTTTATGGACTTAGTGGCCTGGTTAGAGGACAAGATCGTTATTTTGGACTTTAAAACCGATGCACTTGATAACCCGCAGGATTTCATCGATCGCTACGCTGTTCAGCTTCAAACCTATAAAGAAGCCATGGCTAAAATGAGTGATCTGCCGATTGAAACCTACATCTGGTCCTTTAGAAATAACACATTGATATCTTTATAAATAAAACATTCCCTTCCGTTTATCCCAAATGGAAGGGCTTTTATTTCGATATCCTTAAGAATATGCCATTTTAGTTTGAACTTTTATTTTTAATAGCTTACAATGTTTGCGTCTATATTATAGAAAGGGAGAAAGTATAAAATATGGATAAGTTCTTTAAATTAACTGAAAAGGGAACGAATGTCAGAACCGAACTGATTGCCGGTTTGACAACTTTCCTGGCTATGGCTTACATCCTTGGTGTTAACCCTTCTGTTCTGGGTGATGCAGGAATGGATGTTGGCTCTGTATTCATGGCTACCGCTATTTCCTCCGGTCTTGCCTCGATCTTAATGGGTCTTTTGGCAAACTACCCTGTCGCATTAGCGCCTGGTATGGGTGTAAACGCATTATTCTCTTATACCATCGTATTAGCTATGGGTTACAGCTGGCAGGCAGCTTTAGCAGCTGTATTCATTTCCGGTATTATCTTCGTAGTAATTTCCATTACAGGTATCCGTCAATGGATCATTAACGCAATTCCGGTACAGATCAAGCTTGCGATCGGTGCAGGTATCGGCTTCTTTATCGCATTTATCGGATTAAAAAATGCCGGCATCATCATCGCTAACCAGGCAACATTTGTAGGTATCGGTGATTTATCCGATCCGGCAGTACTGCTTGCAATCTTTGGCTTATTTGTAACAATCTTCTTAGTTATTAAGAATGTTCCGGCAGCTGTATTCGTTGGTATGGTTATCACTGCTGCAGTGGGAATTGTCTTAGGTATGTCAGGTTGCGCAGGTATGCCTGCATTACCGCAGTCCTGGGCTTTAAACTTCCGTATGGAAGGCTTAGGTGCATGTTTTGCCGGAATGGGTGAATTATTCTCCAGTCCGTTCAATGCGTTTGTGATCATCTTCTCATTCTTATTCGTTGACTTCTTCGATACAGCAGGTACTTTGGTTGCGATTGGTAACCGTATCGGTCTTGTAGATAGAAACGGACAATTAGAAAATGCAGAACGCGCTTTATTAGCTGACGCAATCGGAACTGTTGCCGGTGCTACTTTAGGTACAAGTACCGTAACAAGTTTCGTTGAATCTTCTTCCGGTGTAGGTGTTGGTGGACGTACAGGTTTAACAGCTGTTACTACAGGTGTATTATTCTTGTTATCCTTATTCATCTCACCAATCGTATTAAGCGCTGTTACAAACGCTGTTACTGCTCCAGCTCTTATCGTGGTAGGTATCATGATGGCTCAGCAGTTAGGCGGCATTGATTGGGATGATATGGTATACGCTTCTTCTGCATTCGTTACAATCATCATTATGGTATTGATGTATTCCATCTCTGATGGTATCGCATGCGGATTCATGGTTTATACAGTTGGTATGATCGCTGCAGGTCGTATTAAAGAAATTCATCCTTCTGTTTGGATCTTGTTGGTAATCTTTATTATTTACTTCGCAACTCCATTCTTTATGTGATGACATACAAAGCCGGGGAATCAATCCCCGGCTTTTCTTATTTCATTCGCTTCTTTTTTTTGCTCATCTAAATATTCCTTCTAAATTTGATCACCATGCCGAATCATCGACAACATAGCTCCTGTAATCATGTATTCCTTTTCATCATCCAATTCATATAATTCCGGAACACCTTCCGGAGGAAGTACTTTTACCAATTCATCATGAATCGATGAAAGAGACGGAAGTAAAGGTCCATGTAAGAGCATCTTTTCCGGTCCGGATACAAGGATAATATTTACCAGGAACGGTAACATGAACTTTAAGGTACCTTCCGGTGTTTTTATCAATTCCTGTGGGTCACCATCAAATTTATAGAAGTCTCTTGCCCAGCGCATCTCGCCTAAAATTCCTCTTCTTCCGTTCGCAAAGACTCCGCGTTTGACCAGGGCTAACGAGTTATAATCTCCGATCGGCTGATATAAATACGCCATATCTTCAAATCCTTCATTCAATGAGTTATATCCATAAGCTACCGCATTGGTGTGATTCATGAGCCTTAATTTTAATCCCGGAAATTTATCTCTGAGGTACTGGCGTAAATCCGGATACTCATCCGTAAAATGGGAATAAATATAATGGTGGGTAGATACCATTCCCGGCAAGGCCAGTACAACCTCTTCCAATTCCGGATGTTTAGAACGTGTCACACAGATAATATGTTCAAAATCGTTAACGGTTTTCTGTTTGGTCTTAAGGATTGAACCATCTTCCACAATCTTTCCGTTGCGGTAATATCGGAAACATAAATGTCTTCCTTCTACCGAAGAATAATAGGCAATAACTAAGATCTTTCTTGTATTGTCAAACTCACGGCGTACGATTTCTTTTCTGGTTACTGTTTCTTTTCTTGCCTGTTCAATACTATCCTTGACAAAATTCACCATTTCTCCCGGATCAAATTTTGCGAATATCGTATTCGGAATCATGCATACAACTTTACCGTTCAGGGCTTTTTTGATCTTATCGTATTCATAGGCAATCTGCGGAGCTAAGAAAATACCATCGTATTTAAAGCCTTCCACGTATACATTCATATACGATACCGCATTAAATTCATAATCGATGGAAAGTGTCTTTGCCGCCTGGTTCAACTTATTGGCAAAGAAACCGGTTGTAAGACCGCCTGTGCAGCAAAGTAAAATCTTTACGGTTTTACTCTTTTTCATTTCCAGAAGCTCTTTGATCATATCGTTGATCATCTCTTTGGCATGTTCAAAATCATTCATTTCAAAATGAAGATAAAACGGATTGTTTTCATTTGCCTTTTCGATGATCATCAATTCCATGACCCCAAAGTCATAGAATAATATATCGGCATAGGCATTTTCGGTTTCTAAACGATATGCGTTTTCGTTTTGTTTGATTAATGTATATTCATCGTGTGTCTGTAAAGGTACCCATTCATGAAGCTGGGCAATTACCTTTGGATCTCCATATTGTTCCATACTGTTCTCCTCGTATCTTGTTATGACCATTGTATCATAAAAAAGGGGCTGTTTCAGTTAAAATTGTAGACAGTCAATAAAAAAGGCGGGAACGCTAATGAAAGCGACCCGTCTTTTTAGTATCATTAGAGTATGAAAAACACAACTAATCCAAGCCCTAACGAACGAACATATTATAA
>JAGAWH010000220.1 GCA_017941505.1 Faecalicoccus sp.
CTTACTTACTGTACTTTTATTTATATTCACAACTTGATTATGCTTTTCGGATATATAATACTGATAAAGCCACCCAATAATCTGCACCTGATCATTCCAGCTGTCTTCACTAATATCAGAAATCAATCTTCCCAACACAGACTCTTCTCTTAAAAGGTTAGTTGGAAACAATAGTGTCATATAGTCATCAATCGGTTTGAACATACCCGGAAGGTATTGGGACATATCATTACATGTAGCTAAAAGAAGCTCTTTATAGAGCTCTTCATCATTATTCTCTTCCTTTAAAGCTATAACCCTATTCTTATCTAATCCCAACAGATCAATATGAAGTGCCTCATCCATAATTTGAGGTTTGAATTCATTATTATCATTTGTAAATACTCGAACCTTATTAGGGAGATAGTTATTCACTTCCATAAAGCGAAGCGCAATAAAACGGTTAAACCAGGTGTAAGCAACTTCTTCCATAACCTGATCATACCCTTTTTGGTTGACCTCTTTTATTAATGTCTGTCTTTTCTTCTTTTCATCATTTGACAATAATCTGCCATTGATATCATTCGCATTAGAAGAAACAATATTATCTTTTTCTACTCCGTATTCAAATGCTTTCTGGGATACTCTGCTGATAAGTTCATTTCTAGCCCATATCGCATAGTTCTTTATGGAAGTTTTATTCATATCCTATCTCCATTTCTATTAGTCAAAGAAATTGAAATCATCAAATGACATTGAAATATCAATCTGAATTTCTTCTTTTACTGGAATTTGTAATCCATCTTCATCCTGAATCATTAAATAGTACAATGCATGGTTATCATAAGCCTGTTGTTTAAGGTTGAATGTACATCTAAATTCTCGTTCTTTTATATTCTTGCTGGTTCTATCGGCAACGATTCTCTGCACATCACTAATAGTATTTCCATATGCATCTACTAGGAATAATTTATATGTACATGAAATATAATTATCTGCTACAGCTTCTTTCTGATAGAAATTTAAGTTAAATATCATGTTGCTAACTTTTCTGCTTGAAGATAATAAAGCGATAGTTACCGGCTTCGTATCGTATCTATCCCTTGCTTCTAAATACGTTTTATTTGTAGATCTGAGATTGCGATATTCGATTACCGGTACGACCATTTCCTGTAAGCTTGCCCCACCATGAACAAAGTTCAAACTGCCGGAACCTTTAATCCGTATATTCTCTCTTGGAGAGAAAGCCTGATATCCATCCTCATTGTAGAACCCTTTAACAGGTATCATAAAATCAGGACTGGCATCCATATCTGTTATGATATGTCTTCGATCCTGCTCGGTAATATCTTTCTTAAATTCAGCTCTATTTAATTTATCATCTTCTTCTAAAGGTTCATAAGTATATAAGAATCCATGGTCAGAAGTAATTATGATCTTTACACTGTGCATATCACTGACAAGAGTAGTAACTAAGCTTTTAATTTCATTTATTGCTGTATCGCACGCATTGAAAACACCCTGTTCATCATGGTGACTTGTATGATCGATCGTATCGTGATAGATATATACAACCTGCATACCTCTGACAAGGTTTCTTCGCTCTTCACGCTTCATTAAAATAATATCTTTGTATTTAACAGTAATGCTGTTTGGATTATATCCCTTCAATACATCTTCCCTGTTATTTGCATCCGTAGATTTACCATCAGCCATTATTTTTAATATTCCTGATTTTTCTACCAAATTTAGCTTTCTGTGTGGAAGAAGTGCTGCCATGCCAAACTTCGTGATAGTTGGAAATACAGCCTGCTGGCTGTTCAAAGTCACATCAGACTTGGCTTCTGCTCGTAATTGGTCAGCCAAGGAAGCTGCAACCTCATATCGCATTGCATCTGAAATAATTACATAAACCTTATTATCTTCGGGTCGAATGTACTTATTATAAAAATCAGTTTGCTGTGGAACTCGGAATATAGATCCTGTTGTTTTTAATTCATTTTCTGCAACATTTGTCCAGTTTTGTGACAAATTACTCAAATACCAGTTCTTATACAGCTTCTCAATTTCAGAAGCTACATTTTTTAAATCATCATCTAAGAAATGATTAGGTTTGTTTATACATTTATTAAATGATCCATAAAACTGACGATAATATGTATCCATGAAATAATACTCTTTACAGTATTCATCCCATAGTTTTTTAGCATCGATTAAATGGAACCCACCTGCATATTTCTCTGAAAACTGCAGCATCTTTGCAGCCCAATACAGAGCAGAATAATAATTCTCTACCAATCCATGCCAAGCCATGGTTCTTCTTTTTTCAACAACGGAAACCACAGTATCTGCATTAATAGTATGACGAATTACATCCTGCATCAGCTTTTCTAAAATCACTTCATCGATTACAGGAAGAATTTCTGTATCTGATAAATCTTCAATTTCAAATCCCTTAAATCGATCTCTTAGCCTTAATTCACTTTCCACTCTTCTTAAAATATCGTATATATCCGATCTTGAATCGCTATGAATCCATTCGGAAATAAGATCATAACAGAACGCAGAATGAATACCGGAATATTTCGCTTCTAAACCCGAAAGAACTCTTTCCGGCATTGTTTGGGAAACAGCACTCAGGACAATATGGGTATCCATTTTATCTATATCTGATGGTCCGGTATATCCTGTAGTCGCTCTAACTAAATTCCAAAAACGCGTACTGGCACTGTATTTTAACAACTCTACTTTCATTTCATTCTGGATATCCGGTCCATCTTTCATTACGGATTTGATGATTTCCTTTGGATTCATCCGTGTTTTTAAGATAGATGCCAACATAGCCATATGAAGTCTCTGAACATTTGTGATATCTGATCCAAATTGAGCCAGCACTTTACGTCTTGATGCTGCTTTAAGAAATTGTTTATAGCCCTTCAATGTTTCTCGAACATCAGGAATAGCAGCAATATTCATCTCCTGCATCCACATGGATAATTGATCAGCTCTAAAATCTTCACTATATAGCTTGATATCTAAAAGCCAGTCATCTTCCATATCGACTATGAAAGGATTATAGACAAGAAAATTACTATCAAGATCATCAACGGTAAGAAGTTTCTTTACCGCAAAGTTATTGTTTTCCTTTAACTCAATAACTTTTGCCTTTTCCAGTTTTAGTTCGCTGATATTGTCTTTAAAGTCTTGATCCTCATCATTCCAAAAGATAATCCTACGTCTATAGAACTCAGGTAATGGTTCTGAAAACTTTTTATTTAATTGTTTAATGACACTTTCAAGTTCCATATCGAACCTCCAAATTCTTTATTTAATTTCTAATTCGTCGCAATTATTTAGGTATGATTCAAGAGTATCTTTAAGACTCGCTAAATAGCGGTCAATATCTTCATTGGAACGTAACGTTACCTGAGGAATGATTACGTTTCGATAATATGTTTTTGTAACTCTTCTTTGAACAGGTGCTTTTGGTGTCGGCTGAGGCTGCTTAACCGGTTTTAATGCATTGTCCATTAAACGGATATAATTATCTTTCTCATTTGTAATCTGTGCTATTTTGGCATCCAACAATGACAGATCATTCACCTTTAATATTTCTTCTTTCCTGCGATCAAACTGTATTCTTGCCTGGTTGAGAAGACCGGATAGTTTATTCATATCACGTTTGGCACTGGTATTTACTGCATCCATGCATTGATCAATAATATTAAGTACAGTCTTTCTCTTCTCACTTACTAACTGGAGCTGTGCAGTATTTACCGTTGAAATCAGTCCGTTTAAATCTTTAATTTTTGAATAATTATAATTATCTGTATATGTGACAATCTCTTTGATTTTCATCAATGATGCCTTAACATCTGGGTAATCGGTGAAATAATCAATAGAATTTTTCATGGTGTTATTAAATTGAGTGGCATTGTCAAATATAGTCTTCTGCGTATTAAAGAAAGTTTTTACATCATCCATATCATCCTTATTATCAAGAAGATCATCACTAAGAGAATTAATTTTATCAATTAAAGCAGTACCATCATTTGTGCACTTCAATACTTCATCGACTAACCGTGTACCTTCAAGTACTTTGTCATATCCCGGATAATGTCGTTGATCATTTAACCGTTTATATTTATTAAATTCTTCTTCTCTTTTTTCTTTGAAATGTTTCTCAATCCATGCAAACAAACCATCTTCATCGCTTGGAACATCCATTACATCAAAGTACTCACGCAGAAAATCTCTGGCATTTTTCAGCTTTACAGGATTGATACTTTCTCGCTTTGAAATCTGTGTGCTGCCTATATCTGATTTCTTTCTCAAATAATTGATCATTTTGGCATCCGTAGCAGGAATTACCTGACCATTTACTTTGATAATGACCTTTTGATAGTAAATTAATAAGGCAACAACACCTGCAATATCCAATTCTCTCCATCCATACGGAATATTTTTATATCTTTCCTGAATGTCATACATTGTAGTTTTGATATGCTGCATAAAGCGGGTGTCTAAATAGTCCAGAATGTCATCACATGCCAGCTTATTTGGTTCAAACCCTTCAACAAAAGATTTCTGACCTTTCAATACAGTAACAATGTCCATATCAGAGTCAAAATCGTCGTCAATATAACCTAATTTTGTATATGTGTTTTCTACTAAAATCTGAAGAGCATCATTCACTTTATTGGTCGCACTTGTACCACTGATAGGAACATATTCACCGCAAATATAGAACGATCCATCCACAATTGCCTTCGCAATGTCATCTTTTGCCTCTTTTTCCAAACGATTGGCTTCATTTTGTCTATCCTGAACAATTCTTTGGACAGAAGGAGATAATTGATTGATATTTTTCTGTTTTGCGTATTTTCTTATTTTGGCAACTGTTTCTAACTTTTCATAATAATTACTGTCTGAAGATAAAATACATATTGCCATATTCTGCATCGAATCCATCTTTACTCTATATGGGTCTTTATCGTATGGATCTGCTGCATCTGTATAAAACTTAAGAGTAATCTCCCCTCTTGTCTGACCTACATTCTGACCGTCAATACGTGAATTAAATTCAAAATCATATTTGTTCTTATAGCGATATCTTTTATTGCTGTAAATATCATCGAAAATAAGACTTCCAATTTGGCTGACAACAGCGGATGAATCAATATCTGTATTCCGGATATCACGTGCTATATCCTGCTCTTCGTCTGTTAAGAACAAATATAAATCACTGGTTCTGGTAATATAGTTCTGGTTGTAAAGACGGTCCAAAGATTCTTGAATCTCTTTACGTAAATCCAACTTATCCACACGAATATCATCCGCCATCAAAATTATTAAATTATCTATATTAGAAGGAATGTCATCTATATAACGGATTAAGTATAAAAGCTTTAATAAATTTACATCATTCTTCTCCAATCCTAATCCATCCTGTGCTGCTCTTTCTGCACGCTCTATTACACCTCTGACAGCAGTATCTAATGAGCTGTGAAGTGTATCGTAGAAAGCATATAGAGGGACAATGCTGAACTCATTCTTATCTTCTATTGATTGAGCAGATTCCTGGAAACCATTCAACATGGATCTTTCACCCTGTGATTGGTGTTTTCCCGTATGCCCATGTTTACGGATCTCATTATATATTTTCTGCATCACAATAAATTGATAAGGCACAAATGGGAACTGTCTTACAAATTCATCACCCGATTTATAACCACGAATATCTTTTATATTACTTTTGAATGAATACAGATTTCTTAAGACAGCATCATTATTGTCATATACCATCTCTAAATTATTTTGAGCATCGTCTTTCTTAGACAAAAGTCGCTTTTCAATTACTTCTCCAACAGAAGATGAGGTTAAGCTTAACCGGACTTTAAAACGAGCCATGATACGTGAGAATTCATCCGTTCTTACCTTGATCATCTCATCAAGCGCTTCCTGTCCGGTCGCAACAACCCATACCTGTCCACGACATTCAGAACCTAATTTTTCAATTAATGACTGCAAGTTTAATAACAAACTTGTCTCTGTGCCAATATATTGTCCAGCCTCATCGATCATGAAAAGAAGTCGGAAGTCTTTTGGTTTTGACTGCACATAGGCTTTGATTTCATCAACCAACTGGGCAATGCTCATATCAACCGATTCCGTTCCATCAAACCAGTGCTGAGCATTATCTCTGCTTAATCCCACTACATCAACTAAGCATTCAATAATGTCATCTTCAAAGAACTCATATTCAGCTCTTGAATTTAACCAGGTATCACCATTGATTTCTTCAAAAGCTTCTTTAAATTCATCCATCTTTCCTTTTTTAGTAATGAATTGTTCCAGTTTAGCTAGTTTTAAGTCATTGCCATAAAAGCCAAGATGGTTATAGAAAACTTTTGCGAATACTTTCAATACAGCTGTGGCATCTTTTTGCATCGGTCCTTCAACATCAATATTAAAAAGAATTGTCTCTGTTGGAACCGAGGTTGCCTTTTGAATAGGGAGGAACGATAATTCATCATCATATTTTTCACGGAAATAATCGACTGTCTTTCTGCCTCCAATTTCTTTGTTTTCAAGGAGATATGAAAGCATCTTTAAAAAGTGTGATTTACCACTTCCAAAAAAGCCAGTGATCCAAACACCGATATTATCTGTTGGATTGTCAAAGGAATCAGCATAGCTTTCGAAAAATTTATTAAAATGTTTCTTTAGTTCTGTTGTAACAACATATTCTTTAATTTCCTGTTCAACAACAGAATCCTGCTCTTGCTCTACTTGAATAACACCATTAATTGAACGATTAATATCGTCCTTAAACATATCGCGTATTTTCATAATCAATCTCCCTCTATACAACTTTGAATGCTCTATAGTATTCGTTTTTCTTCAATTTATTGAACAATCTTACATAATGTCCATCAAAATCTCCCGGATAAAGAACCAAAATAGGTACATCTAAAAAATATGGCTGCATTGCTTCTAACAATGAATGCACTCTCATAAATGGGAACACTTTACCGACACCCGATAAAACTACAACATCGCCTTTTTGATGATCAGAATAATTCATTTTCGCAGCAAATATTTTCGGGTTACAGCTATTATCCAATTGTTTTTTAAAATTATCTTTTCCCTTTTTTACTTCTAGAGCTTCTATTCTATTTAAGATTCTTTTATCTCTAAGGATATCTAAAAAAACCTCATAAAGATCATAATGTATCACTCGACAGGATAGATTCTCGTTTTGTAGCTGCTGAACAAAATGACGTACAACCATTTCTTCTTTAGGGTCATAGCAAAACATACGTATATTAACTTCGTTACTTAGGCCTCTTCCCTCTAAAAAGTCAGAACTCTGCATTAATGACTTTAAGCCGTCTAAACGCTCATTAATCTTTGCCATAATCAATTCTCCTCCAGCCAGTTAAATGCGGCCAGACCTGTATAGTCTTTTCTTTCTTCCAGAACCATTTTTAATCTTGGGTCAATCAAAACAGGGTTTAGCTGTTCGGATCTATTTGAATCAATATATTCAGTTTCAACTAATATTTTGTTGATAACAGATTTACATTTTTTTACTGTTTCATCACTCCAGGATGCAACTTCATCATTCTGCTCCTGCAGTCTTGTAAAAAAGGAATTCAAGTCTCGCCGGCTATAATGGAAATCTTTAGTTCGATACTTTTCTGCGATTACTGTTGACATAAAATCCTGTATCAAGCGATAGTACTCCATCATTGCATAAAGACAGGTTTGTTTAGCAGAAATAATAGAATCATTAGCAATGATATCTATCAAAGTAGAATCACCTAAAGCATGAAGTCGTTTTAAACATACACTTGAAATATTTTTTATCATTCGTTCTGTAGGATATTGGAACAAATTGTTGTTAAAAATCTCCTCTATAATTTCATTATCTGATTTTCCACTCTCCATCAGTCGGGCTGTAATTCTCATTTCACGAAATAAAAACTGTTCTCTTGTGATTGTTCTGTATGGGGTATTTGGATTCATGATGACCTCCGTATTCAATGTTTTTTATAATATTTGAATTCTAATAAATGATATATTATACTTTTAATTTTTGTGCTTATTTAATTATACTATCTTTCATAACTCATTCAAAATAATAGATAATGCTTTCTAAAAATATCTTGGCCACATGCAGTACATACCCACTGTTTTCATATCACTTATATCAGCATTATTTATGTCACAAACTTAAAAATTTTAAATATGTATGTTACTATTCGCAGGTTACGCCAACATCACTACAATAAGGGCCAATTAAACATATTAATTATAAACACTGTTTCTCTTCTTATTATATTTGCTATAAAAAAAAGAATGGCTCTTCATATATGGCCATTCTTTTTTTACACTTACCCAGCTAAAATAGAGACTTTGTTCTTTTCTGCATAATCAAATAATTTAAACACTTCGGTAAAAAGATCTTTTCCATCTGCTGTAGTATGAAGATTTGCACATGATGTTACAGCAGTGGCAATATTCCCTTTCCAAGGAGGAGCGATATTAGGTTTGCGATAATCGTATATTGCTTTTTCTGGAGGTATTTTACTAAAAATATCAACAACTGTTTTTAATTGTGAACATGTCTCTTTTACATGTTCTGCAGGACATTCTCCTGTTTTTAAGAATTCCATGGCAAGTGGAATTTCCTGCCTTTCCTTATCAGAAATCATAGTCATTGCTGTTGAATAAATAGAATACCAAATACTTCCAGTTCCAACATCAACAGAAATCTTTTCATCTGAACTATATAGTCTCATTACGATAACCCCACAATTCTAATTGGAATATTAGGATAAATATCTTCCAATAAACGCCAGATTTCCTTTTTAACACCTTCACAGGTTGCTTCACTAAAACCTCGCCCGGTGACATCAAGAACAATCTCTTGTGTTGATCCAGCTGGAAGATGTTTTATTCTGGAAGATACCTCCCGTTTCAATTCTCTATAAAGTGTATTTAAGCTGGATGGATTTTCCAAATCATAATATTTTACGTCTACCGCATTAATATGATCGATTAAATTCTGAATAATATCAGGACGTGTTGCCCCTTTTGTACCATAAGGGACTTGTTTACCATTTAGATAAGATAATTGTTCATAACCTCCTATTTCATTTAATGCACGATATTGGGCTTTTACCCATTCAGGCGCATCTTCAGGAATTTTAACTGTCCCCTTAGCAACTTCCGTACCACCTTCTACTGCGTTTGCAGTACGATGGAATGCACTAAGTTCGGTAGCTCCTCCATAAATTGCTCCTGAAATAGCTCCCCACTTAAGTCCTTCACCACCACCTAATGCAGCGGCTTTAAGCATTGCATCCATATCTCCGCCAGTTTTAATTCCCTCTACAACACCTGCGGAAATAGCTCCAAACACACTGGATTTCAATGCAAATGTAGTTGCAGTTTTAGCAGAAGCTGCAAAAAATATGCTTACCGGAACAAATCCCGCTGCACCACTTACTACAGAAACGGTAACACATACAAGAATTACACCAGTCCCTATCGCTACATTTTTTATAACTTTATCAAATGTATCGTCATACCCTTCCATAGGCTTTACTATGGTTTCTCCATTATCACCCATAGTAAATACATATTTGTGATCCTTGAATTGGGCGTCGAGCTCAGCTAACGTATATCCAAAGAATACATTTGATTTTGAATTATAGGTTAATTCTTCAACAAGTTCTTTAGAAATATATGTTGTATTTACATTTTCAATAAAATAATCTTCGCTATCAAATTCAGACACTAACTCCGTATACACTTGATCTTCTACATATTGAAGGAGTTTTGGATCATTTAAATCTGAAAAATTTATCTCTGTTTCTTTCTCTGTATCAGATGGATTTGACTCTACGGTAGTATCACTTGATTCGTCATTTTGCGTTTGGTTTGCTGGCGAACTGCACCCAGTCAAAATCATTGCCAACGAAAGAATAAATGCCAATAGTTTTCTCATTATATATTTCCCCCTTGTTTTGACTGCGATTTGAATTCACTTAAATGTTTTCTTTAGATCATTTAATCTTTAATAAAAATATACGAATTTAAATCAGAGTTTTTCAATAAGACATCAAAATCTATTTGACAATTGATATTGCAACATATCCCATTTATCTTGAACCTTTTTTCTTCAGTAAACTACCAAGAACAAATTTACGTAATTGCTCAAGGTAACTAAAAATCATTTATAAACCATTCTTAAAATCTTTTATGATATTAAAAGTGAACCTCTTTAATTTGAGGTCCACAAATATAAATTGCTTAATTTAATAATTACCATTCACGTAATCAGCAAGTGAATCACAAAGCTTTTCTAACTTAGTATTAATTCCACAGCCAAATATCTCTCCTTTTGAGTTTTGAAGAATAATTATTCCTTCATACCCGGTATTCTCAACAACATATAAATCACTTGCTATATTTGCATAGTCTTTTCTTGCTGCAAGCGTTGCAGAAACAACGTTTAATCGCTCTGATTTCGATATGCCTGTTAATTCGTGTCCATCAAAAGCAACTATTCCGTAACTTGATAAATAACTTCTGTAATCTGATGCAAAAGTTAATCCCAATTCATTTTCCGCAAAATCGATTTGATCTTGTGTAGCTCCTTTACCTGCCAGCAATGATTCTTTAGCCTTCAATGCGTTAATTATGTTTTTCTCGTTTTCTTGTTCTTTCATTCCGTATTCCCTTCGTTTAAATCATGACAGTAATTCTGCAAGAGCCTTCCAATATACTTCTTTCTGTTTTGCCCATTCAGAATTAGATAACAGTTTATGAACCCCCTCCTCAATATGAGAGTCATGTAAAATACCATTATTTCCACCACTCATATGTTCATATGGTGTGAGAATCGCAAAAGGAGAATCAATTGATTGACCTATATGATGAAGTTGATATGCCTGCTTTGTTACTGGATCAATGGCTGCATAACCTTTTTGCATTCTTTCTAGATTTGTAACCATCTCTCCTCCAAGCTCACTCACATAGTTCAAATCGATATCCCGAATGAGACTTAACTGACCATTAACTTCTTGCGCATATAAACCAGCTTGTTCAAAATAAATTTTGGATTCCCCTAGAGTCTTCATATTCTTTACAATTTGTACAGGATATCCTGTATCCATACAAATTGATGAAACATTCTGGATGGTTAATCCATTATTCCCTGCAAATTGGACCACTTCGTTATATTCATCCATTGAACTAAACTGTTTAACGAAGTTTGAAGGAACTTTGTCATTTTTCATGACTGTAGCAGCCTCGTTCATAGTCAGTCCACCTTGAGAAGCAGATTTTATTGTCATCAATTCGGTTCCACCACCTATAACAGCGCCGGAAATTGCTCCCCATTTAAAACTTTCACTTCCTGCTAAAAGAGCTGCTTTTAATGATTCATCAACATCTCCTGTAGCTACTCCGGTTGTAATTCCAGCAATTATAGAGCTGAATGCACCAGAAGATAGTGCAAAGACTGTTCCACTTTTTGCAGAAGCCGCAAAAATCATACTTACGGCAGGTGCAGTACCACCCGTCACAACGGAAATCGTTACGCATACAACAATTACTCCTGTTCCTATCGCAACGTTCTTTAAAACCTTTTCATAAGTCGTATCATATTCTTGAAATGGGACAACGGTTGTTTCTTTAGTTTTTTCATCTAATGTAAATACATATCTTGTTCCTTGAAACTGTGCATCTAACTCTGATAATGAGTAACCATAAAATACATTTTCTTTTGTGTTGTACGATAATTCTTCAAGATATTCCTTTGAAATATAATTTGCGGTTACATTTTCTATTTGATAGTCTGTTCCAAGTTGGGAAGCAACTTCTGTATAGATGGCTTGTTCGGTATAATCCATCAATCCAGGATCATTTAATCCTGAAAACGATGGTTCTTTGGGTTCAGCTTTAGAATCTCCTTCGATTATCTTTCCGGGATCATCCTCCCAATTGCTAATATCTAATCTTTCGGAAGTAGAATCCTCTTCATCTTTACTTTGTGCCCAAGTAATTTTTGAGCCACAAAAAGACAGCATCATCGAGCATGAAAGGACAATAGCTAATAGTTTCTTCATTGTTTTGTATTCCTTTTTCCTTTCTTGGCGGTTTTCAAATAGGATCCTTATTCAGAATTCCTTCTGGTTGACGAAGTCATCGTAATAGAACCGTCATCACCTATCTTGCCACCCTTCTCTATTTTTGCGTTTAACTCCTGTACAGTTAATTTGTTAACAGAAAGGGCTTTTAGATAATTGCTGTCACCCACATAAATAGTCTTGGTAGTTGTTTCTCCGGTATAAAGATTCTTTACACTAAACTCATAAATACCTTCTTCAGTATATTCATCACCATCTTTTGCCGGACGATTAAATCTTACATCCTCTGCGTAACCATCTGAGCTTTCAGTTACTACAGATTTCTTAACATCAACTGTTAAATAGCGGGATTTAGCCATATCCAATTTGAATCCATTTGGTGTAATAGCCTGGTTAGATAACTCATTACCTGTCGCTACATCAAACGGGAAGATCATACAGTTACCATTTCGAACTTTAAATTTAAAGAATACTCTATAGTTCGAATATTCAGGAACAACTTCAACTCCTGCAATTTTTCGAGGAGTGTTCTTGATTTCATAATCCAGGGCTACTTCATAATCTCCTTCTTCAAAGAGTCTTACAATTGTATCAGCACTTGTGGAAGCATTTGCCTGCAAGTAATCCGTATAGATTTCCGGATCATGTTTTACTCCCTTTTCATCTGTATATCGAATAATTAAGGTACCTCTTCCCATATCCGTTTTACTGGTTTGGAAATACCTGTCATATCCATTACCGTCTGAATTAATCGTTATATTTGGATCTCCATTTAAGCTATTGATATCCTGTTCCAAATTAAACCAAAGCGTAATCTGATCATTCACATTTTTAAGGAATACCGGTGTCTTGGCATCATCTTCAGTCTCACGAGTATAACCGCTCACAAAGAAGTGTCCGATTTCCCATCCGTAATGAGGATCATCGATATCAATCGGATTATTACCGGAATAACCATTATCTTTTCCTGTATTTGTTAATGTACCCAAATTCTTAGACATAACAGGATTATCCTGAAGATTAATACTGTTGTCATGTAAATAGAATTCATATACTTCTGCTGTTTCTTTATATTCATAATTGTCTGTTGAAATAAATAGATATTGGTTCTGTCCCACTTTTCTTCCGGTTTTATATACAACAATCAATCTAAAATATGTACCATTTGCCAGCTGAACACTATTTGCGGAATAAAAGGCATCACTTTTCTTTGGCTTTGTTTTAAATTGGTTTGTTAATTCGGTATCTGTAAACCAATTCTTGCCATCCTTTGAAGTTTGAAGAATTAAAGCTCCATTTTGAATGTTGGAAGATAAAGAAATATTATCGACTTTCTTACTTTTATCTTCGATTAAATGCCAGCTTTCTTCATCTGCTTTCAAAAGTTCATCTGTATATGAATAAATAAAACTTGCGGTTCCATCACTTACCAAATAAGAAGGTATTTCATTAATCACACCATCTGAAGTTACAGAACCGGACAATGAAAAATCACCATAGGTATTTTCTCCGGGAACTGCTGTTTCAAATGTTTTGGCTTTGGAATACTCATAATTAGCTTTCTCTTCAAAAGAATAAACCTTACCGGCAACATCTCCTGGATTTTCTTCCGCATTAACTGTTAGGCTGACACTAGAAAAATTGCAAAGCATCATTGATGCCACTAATAAAGAAAGTGTCTTCTTGGCTGCTCTTAAAATCATGTTAAATTCTCCCTGTATTATTGTATTGTTTGCACTTTTTGTATTGAAACAATTCAAAAACTTATATTTGAATTTCTTATTCGATTATCTCTATTGACTTCCAATACATAAAAGTGTTCGTTATGAATATTATACGTACTAAACAACTCTATTTACAATAAAATTCTAAAGTCTTTATAACAATTGATCCCCCTCCTCCCACCTCTACAATAATCCACCCACGGAACAGAATATATACCCAAAATATCGGCATGAAAAAATACGGTTTAGATTCAATGATACACAATGGGAGGGGTACCCCTCCCATTAAAATTCAATACTATTCAGCTTCTATATGTCTACCTAGAAAAACTTACACAATTATCTTGACAAAGCCATAATAACTTTATTGAAGTCATCAGTTTATGTCGTCATATTGCCTCTTCTCCATCAAATCAACGGCTATGTTATTGTTTACATTAGGAATTGGTTTCTAGCGTTACCAACAGATAGACAATAATTCAAATATCTTTTCATATTCCTGAATTGTTTCTTCCGAGTCTTTCCCACCCTTTAAGCACTTCTCTATTTCTTTTGCTGTTAGAGAAGTATCAAAAGAATCCTGTTTTGACAATTGTGTTGTTCCTTCATAGCTTTCTTCATTTAGTTCAGTAAGTTGTTTCCTAAATACTCTGCTCTTTTCAGCACTATCCAACCATCCGAACAAATTATCCATTATTGTTATGGCATTGCGCAAAGAGTCAGGAGAATTTACCTTAGCAAGTGCCATTGCCTTTCCATACCACACTGAGTTCATTCGGATAATTATTCTTGCTCTTTTTCTTAATTTAATTCGAATGTCCATTTTATACCCACAGTGATGACATATCTCTTCATCGCTATTGTTAAAAGCACCACAACAACAAATCCAATAAGTCATGTGATCTTCTGGTATAAAAAAGCACTGCGTGCCATATGTCAATTCTAACCATTTAATCAGTTTTGGGTTATTACCGAATGCTTTCGTTATTAATAATGGGTTTGAAAGACTAACTAACTCATATGCATCAGTGCTCCACTTCGAGTTATCTTCAAACATAGCATCAACGATTCTTACCTTGAACCTTCTTGTTCTGTTATCTGTTAAAGGCACTGTAATCCTCTGTCCGAATATCTTATCTCTTTTTACGAATATATTAAGATACCGATATTCAATTTCTGATCCAAGAGGCTTATCCGAAACCAAGAAGTGAATCATCATAGCGGTCTTTTAATAAAGCACCTGCCACAATAAATAATTACCGGCGAACCTAGTTGATATTGATTAGGTTTCAACAAATACACTCTCGAATATCTTTCTTCCATCGTATCCTGCCTTTCATTTTTTGATACATCTAGGAATTCATCCGAAAGCGACTCATCTATTTTTGATTTTTTCTCTACTTTGGGATACATAATTTCTTCTATCAAGTCGCAGACTGAGTTATGAATATGAGTCATTTCTTTATAAGAATGTACGCTCATCAATGTTAAAATTGAGAGAAATCACATTGTTTCCTGACATAGATTTTGCAACAATGGCTTCGGCTTCACAGGTTGAACTACCGTACTGCCATCCGTCATAATATGCATTACGATAAAGCATGATGACATTATCAATGAGGTCTAAACAATCATACCTTCTAAGATCCTGCAATAACGGACGACGATTCTTTCTACGCTCAACGGAATATATAGAATCTATAATTAAAACAGATACATTGTGATTCCTTGTAAGCTCGTTCAATTTCTTGTATACGTCCTGTAAAAGATCAAAACGACCTAAATCAATAATCAACCAATATCGGTCATGAGGAGAATGTTGGATTATATCTATTGCCTGTTCTACTGTATCAAAGTGAGCATAATGCGGGATAGATTGCTTTGTTACAGCTTGAGAAAAACGATCCAGGCCATATTGATTTGAATCAGGGGCAACATAAACAGGCCCCACATTTTTGTCACATATCGACAACAAATCCAAAGCAAGTGTCGTTTTCCCCATTGCCGGTGCCCCAGCCAGAACGGTTAACTGTCTCGATAAAATCATATCTTTTAACAGGCTCATTCCCTTTACGGCAGACACATCAGAATTTGGATTTCTTAAATGAATGCCTTGAAAAAACATTTCATCGGCTACTGCGATATCAATATCATTCCCTTTTTCAAAGAACGATTCCTGTTTGATTTTGTTGAAATGATCTGTGACAAATCGATCGTATTCCCATTTACCGACATAGATAACATCCGCAATCTGTGGATCAGCAATGCTTTCGAAATAAATGCTGTAAAACTCGTATGAATAATGAAGCCTGTACCAGGCACATCTCCATGCCAGTGCCACACAACAGTAACTGTAAGTACGGGTAAGATACGATGCTTCGATGCTCAAAAAGTGAAATTGAGTCGGTATGTCTTTATAAGATCCGTCCCAATTTTCAAAATCTAAATCATCGGGAACAATCTTATGCAACTCATCAATGTAAGAAGTACGATGGATTTCCCAATCTTCGAAATCCGGAAGCGGATATGGAAACTTCAATCGTTTCTGTACACTCTGTGCAGCTATAAAGGCTTGTTCTGCAGGAAGTCGTAAATAGCTTTGGCAATGCTCGTAAACATCTTCTACACAGGTTATCAGCGCTTTTGAGCACAAGCTGTCAATGTAATCCCATTGATATGCGCTATTTTTTTTGCCATCTTTACAGTCTATCCATCCATCACTTGAATGAGAAAGAGAGTATACACGCACGAGATCTGCAAAAGAGTTTAAATCGATATTACAAGTGGAATAGAATTCCAACTCATGAAATGTTTCCAGACCGAAAAGCCCCACTGCTGTCAATCGAAAAGAAGAATTGTCCATCAAAGCAGGATGATCAGCATGTTGAAACAGTGCAAGAACATTTTTGTCGTCAAATGAAATAGATTCAGGATTGACTCCTGTTTTAACTGCCATCTGTTTCAATAATTTAAGATGTGAATTCTCTGTAATCTTCAGTTCAAAATATTGATATTCGCCTTCATCATCTATTCCATCATTGGGGATGATATATCTTGTGCTCGATGTCTTTCCGTCTATTCTCGTGACTCTTTTGACGCTGTTCAATTTACTTAAATTTGAAAACAATGCCTTGCTTTTACCGATTGGTACACTCAGGGCAATTTCAGGTTCTTGATCCCAATGAATTCCATAACAGAATTCGGGATAGAAAGGAACTTCGGCTGTCAAAGGATTGAAAGGAGCCAGTCCGCACAGCCATGCCACAATGGATGCCCCCAAACTCCCGTGCGGTATAATTTCATACTGGTTCAGTTTCGATTTTGAAACCATCTCCTTTAACAACAGCATAATGCCGCAAAGCCATTAATCTTTATTGCTTCTAATTCTTTATGTAATAAATTCCATGCAGCATCGCATGGGTTTCCGTTATATTCCACTTCCAGCTTTTCATAACAAAATGTACGCAAAATAGTGTCTTCATTTGGTAAATGAGGATATCTTTTCAAAGTGCTCATTTTGCCTCCTTATCGAAAAGATTCTCCCATTTCGTGATGGATTTCGGAAGTATCGTTTTATAATCATCATAAAAAGATTTCAAATCATCTTTCTCAATATGAATATACCCAGATTCATTGCAGTTTTTAAAGTTTCCATATAAGTAGACCAAATATCCTTCTTCAACAAATTTTTGATAATCACCGGCATCATATTCATTCTGCCCAGCTTTTACCTGGACTACAGCTTTTCTTGGATTGTTTTTATTACGAGACATTAATTCGCATTCAATCTTAATTGTGGTCGATTTTTTTGCGATTGAATTCGACAAGACATAGTATCCTTCTTTTACCTGCAAATATATGATCACCAGTTCTTCTAAATCAAATTCCGGTAAGTTATCAATGACATCTTCCTTAACTTTTTTAATCTCATAGGCCGGATTCCCTGAAGCCTCGTTGAAAACATATTTTGAATATTCTTTCATCAGCTTGTCATGGATTCGTTCTGAAGTTCCACCTAGTGGTCTATTAAAGGAAGCCTTAATCTGACCGGGAACTTCCAACCCGACTTTATATGCTTTAACAGGGATAACTGCTCCTATGTCCAAATCACTATCGTATTCCGTTCTCGCTTCGCCTTCTGCCCTGCAGATCCAATAAAAACCATCTAAATCACGCGTCCAGAAAAGATCACCTTTGTGTGTACCCTTGAACACGTTTAATACCGGGTTTTTACGTGGCGTTTGAATGGCATTGTAATAAGATTCATAATCTTTAATAACATCTTGGTCGTGAACATTGCTCCAGCCTATTGCTACATATTGCGGCTTGTCATTTCCAAGGCAAAAATCAATAAGATCTTCACGGGTTCCTCCGTGCTTCTCGCAATCTGTTTTTAAATGTATTCTTGTAACATTAATGTCTTTGTCTTCACACATTTTAGAATTCCTCCTTTTCATAGTTTTCAACAGCTTTTTTCAGATTCGACAATATTTCCGATTGAAGTGACTTTGGTTCTAAAACCCGAACATATGAGCTATACTGAAGTGCCCATAGCTGCATAGCTTGAAGATTTACTGTCACTCGAGCTGTCACTTCATCACCCTCCGGGTCAAAAAAATTCACTCGTGTTCCAAACCAGTCAATCACATCGTTAAGAATTAGAGTTTTCATGCGGAAAGTCACCGAAGCGCTTTCACCGGAAAACATATAAACATGTTCTGCCATATGTTTTGGGAGCTGGATACCGTGTTCCATCCCTTGAACAAGTTCTGCTTTTTTTGTAGGTTTCTCTGTTAGTTGAATGTTGACAATGCGGTCAAGACGGTAATGACTGATATTGTCATGGGGATCCGTATTGGCAATGAGATAATACCTTCCGTTAGTTGCAGCAATCTGATATGGACTCACAATGTATTCTTTATATCCACCTTCGCTGCACTCTCTTGGATGGAGAACCTTATCAAGCCCGTAGGAACAATATTGAAACGAAACTTTTCTCTTTTTTGAGATAGCCTCATCCAGGATTTCGATTGTATAAAATAATTGTTTACTGGCTAAATCATGATTCTGGATGGTACAAATATGATTCAGATGAGATTTAAAAAATACATTTGAAAGGTTTTCCAGCTTTCTGACAAGTTCTTTACGTTGATGATTGTCTATATGATTAGAAAAGAGAAGGCTGTCAATCAAGAGCCGAAGTTCTCCATCCGTAAAGTCTTTGACAAGATAAAAGTCGGATAAAAGATAATTGTCTTCTCTTACTCCCGTCTTATGGTTCAATACAGACCGAATGGACTCTTTATACTCTATGTCATATCCACAATCTATAAGGTCCATAATATTTCGTCGGATTGTCTTTCGGTCCACCGTCATGTCGTATTCTCTTTTTAGTATGTCAACAATATCTTTTTGGCTGAGTCTATGATTTTCATCACTGTATCTTCGCAATATGTTTAAAATGTTTATAATGATTAATTTTTTTGCCGGAGCGATCATTTCATTCACCTCCATGAGATACAATCATCCTATTTCTATGCACATTATATAACAGTGCATGGGACATTTTTGTCCCATCTCCAAAAATGAATTCAGAATTTCTAAACTGAAAAGGATTTTCAAAACATTTAATCAATTATCATCTTCCTAATCTGCAGTATTTCTTTATTTACAAATTTCACATTTTCCATATATTGCTGCGCATCAATTTCTCCGGAGGAATGGTTTAACACCATACTTCATCACATTAACTCTATTTTTGAACTACTTCGTGAAAAGGATATGGAAAATATGATTATGAGGCCCATAAAAATTATGAGAAAATGAGAATGAAAATAGAAGCTTCAAGAATAAACGCTCAACATAAAAGTAAGTAAACTCATGAATTTATTAAGTGGGAATAATATACAGAATTAAAAATCTCCTTTATATAAAGGAGATTTTTGCCTTTTTAGGCTTTTGAAAAAAAATGATAAATTTTAGGATAAATATCGATTTATGAAAAGGATGCTGGAGCTTAGGCTACCATTCCCCGTAATCTGATATGGTATGAAGAAAACTTAAAGAAACCACATATGGATTCTTGTCATCCCCAATTTTTTCAATCAATCCTATATCTCTGTCGTACTCTAAAATTCTAAAATTCTCGCCTACCTTAAAAGAAAGTCCTTCTTTACTGATTCCATCTTTCATAACAGTATAGATGATTGTAGATTCTCTTTTCTTCTCCTTATCACTCAAATCTCTAGATATCCAATTAATTCCTTCCACGACTGCGGTGGCTGCAGCAGCGCCTGCTCCGAAAATCATTGCCATGAATTGTTTAGGTCCACCAACTTTTTTAGCCCAAGTCGTCATTAATTGATACCAGCCTAAGTTACTCATACGGTACAAACTCCTTTCTGTACAACATCATTAATCATCGAACAAAGGGCAACTACTTTTACAATCAGGGTAAGCCGGATTGCCACAAGCATCACAAGCAAAATCACTATCATCGTCCCAGTCATCATCGGTGGCAAGATCAACCTGTTCTTTATCAGAGCTGCTTAAAGTAGAGTACTTCATTTCAAATTCTCCAGGATCCATTTCCCATCTTCCTTCAATCAATTCATCAACAAGTTCCGGATTATTCTTTCTTCTTCCCATAATAGGCTCCTTTCTGAGATAGTATTTATTCCTATCTCTATCCTTACATTAATCCACCCACGGAACAGAATATATACCCAAAATATCGGCATAATAAAAAATACGGTATAGAATCACTCAATCTATACCGTATTTCTCTTAAATTAGAATCACGAACAAATATTAATCCTCTTTTTCAATAAACTTGCAGTCAGGAGTGCAAGCCCAATATCCCTTATCACTGATTACATTTTCTACTTCTGAATAAGAGCTTATTTTATAGTCATCAATAGATCCATGCTGATCTATTAATTTAACTTTATCTCCATCTCTTTTAAGATGCCATACCCCTTCATTGCCTGAACCATCATCAATATACAAAGTAACTTCGCTTTCAGGATCTCCTTCATATCTATTTACTGTCGGTTTTCCGTTTGTAGTGTAATACACATATGTGCTGTCTGATTTATTGAAAATGTAATACATATCGTAGTCAAATCCCTTTTTCTTATACACTACTAGATTTTTCTCTTTCTGCTCTTCTTCGCTGTAGCAGGTCAATACAATAGGATCCGATGCATTTACTGTTTTTCCAGGCTCTACAGACATCTTATAAACCTTATAGTTTGTATCTGTATTTGAAATAGATGCCCCATTTAAATCCACACAGGAAATATTAGAGAATCCTTTTGATTCAAGATCACTTACTGCTGCTTTTACATTCTTATCGGATTCATCCAAAACTTCTACACTTCCTGTATAAACCATTCTTGCCTCTATTGAACGATCTTCACTAAGAAGCATGATTACCTTGGCTTTCCAAAGATTCTTTTCTTCATCTGTCATCTTTGAAATATCATCTGTCATATCCTTATCGCTAAGATAATATCTGTATGTAACAGTATATTTCATCTGGTCTGCCTTTTTAGTCAGTTCAGGAAGTGTTAAATTGACAAAATGCTTGTTTAGATAATCAACTGTTTTCTCACATCCAAGTTCTACAGGATCGGATGCATGAACTTTTGTACCAGGTGCAACAGACTGAGAAACCACGATATAATCCTGGTCATCTAAGTTAACAGCTTGGCCAGCACAGGTACATTTGATATTCGAAAAATCTTTTTCATATAACTCTGTCACTGCCCGGTCAACCTGCATTTCTACCAAGTTTGGCATCTCACTTTCTCCGGTATAGCACAAATATAGAATGGCGGTTTTATCCTCTTTTGCCTTTGCATCCTTTATCTGCCATAGGGCTAAATCAGATTCTGACATTTCTTTAACCTTGTCATTCATATCTTTTGCATCGCCATAATGCTGATATTCGATGGTATATCCTAAGTCCTTGGCTTTTTCATCAACCTTCTGTATTTCTATACCTACAAATTGATGTTTTACATATTCATCCTTTGTCTCACAAGTTAGTTCAATAGGATCTGTTCCTTTAATCTCAGTATCCTTTTCAACAGACTGTGTTATGATAATGTATCCTTCATCCTTTGGATCAATTTGTTGACCATTATATAAGCATGTAACATTAGACAACTCTTCTTTGTATAAAGCTGTAAAGGCTTCATTAGATGCTTTTCCAACTACTTCCGGCATTTCGATTTCACCTGTATAAGCCAGGTATGCCTTGATCGACTTAGATTCTTTTCCGGGTTCAACCACTTCTGCCTGCCAAAGCTCTTTATCTTTGTCTTTTAAGTCAGAAACTTTATCATCCATCTTTGCGTTATCGATCTTATGAATATAAGAAACAGAATAATCTAACTCTTTTGCCTTGGAATCAATATCCTTTATCGATAAATCCTTAAACTGATCATCGACAAATGCTTCTTTTGTCTGGCATGTTAACTGAACTGAATCGGTTGCCATGATGGTTGAACCGGCTTTCTCGGATTGTTCAACCACGACATAATCAGAAGCATCTGCTGCAACTTCAGCGCCATTGCGGTCAACAAAGGAGATGTCAGCAAGCTCTTTTTTCAAGAGCAGTGATGAAGCAGCAGTAACCTCTTCCCCAATCACATCTGGCATTTCTACTTCACCTACATACATTAAAGAAATTTTGATTTTCTTTCCTTCTTTTCTTTCTACATCGGTTACCTGCCAATCAACAGCTTCTTTTTCACTGATTTTATCCACACGTGTACCCATGCGTTTATGATCGATGGCATGGAAACAGTCACATTCAATTTTTCCCTTTTCAAGCTTTTCTTTGGCGTCTTTGTATGTACTTCCTTTAATTACTTGATCTAGGTAATCTTCAAATCTCTGGCAGGTTAGTACAATGGATTCATTTTTATCTATTTTTGATCCGGCTTCGATATTCTGCTCCACAACAATCCAGTTCTCTCTATCATAAACTGTTTCATCACTAACCGTTTCATCCACTATATTGACAAAGCCTGTTTCCTCCAATGATTCATATGCATCCTGTAAAACCATGAAAGTGCAATCTTGCATTTTCAATGTTGATCCTTTGATATTATCGATCACTTCAATACTATCTAATACAATCTCTTCGCTTGTAGTAGACATCTCACATTGAAATGTGGAATCTTTGGAGATATCTATTGTTTCGGATGCGTTAACATCCGAATCATCACTTTTATAAAAAGAAATTTTATGTTCTCCTGAATCAACTTCGATAAGCTTTGTATAATACTTTCCGTGTTCCAAAGTATCAATTAATTCACCGTCAACTTCTAAATCCACATCATATCTGCTAAACATAAGATTCTCATTAAAATTGATATCGATATACAATTTACATTTTGATTTAGCTTCGATTAATACAGTACTGAAACACATTCCGATCACAGTAAAAACGCATGCTATTAAAGCCAAAAAACTACCTTTTTTTCTTAACATACTCTCTTCTCCCTCATTATCCTGTTTTAAAATACGGTCTTCTATTATTTATATGGAATCGTTATAAATATTATACGTACTAAATAACACTATTTTCAATAAAACATTAAAGTCTTTCTAACAATTAATATTCCCTCTTCCGGCTTAACCATAATCCCACCTAGAAACAGAATATATACCCAATAAATTACGATAAAACATAAATATCGATACAATAGAAAACAGACCAAATCTCCTTTATATAAAGTAAATTTGGTCTGTTTTTTAATTTTATACTGTCAAATACAAAACATATTTTATCCAATTAATGTGAGTATGTAATATACCAGCATAGATCCAAGAGATATTGAAGAACAAATCAGTGCAATACGATATCTCATCATCTCTTTTGTACAGATTTTGGAATTATGCCAAATCTCTGTAATTAACTCATCATTATAGTCTTCGTTTGTTCCATTATGCATAAGCTTTCTGTATTCTTCTAATTCAAGAAACTGGATATCCTTAAAAAATACCGGATATTTCTTATTTGGATGTTCCTTTGTTGAGAAGCTTTCCATATGTGGAATTAAACACTGTACAAATTTCACGAAAGCTATGGCCATGGCAATAATACTGATCGTAAAACAGATTCTTGCACTTGTTCCGATTCCATTCTGTAATGTCAAAGCCCAGTTATTATCACTGACCTCAATTAAAAATACCATGACACCGAAAACACCGCTCACCATTCCAAAAGAAATACCGACCTTATTATCGGCATTGACGATCCAGCTGTTAACAAGTGAATATGTATATATGTTTCGTTTAATGGAACTGACTATTTTTTATCTTTCTCTTCTGTGTTCATATTGTATGCCTCCTTTATTTAAGTCCGCATAAACAATAATCTCTCTTTATCTAATACACCCTAGATATAACATTACCTGTTCTATTTGTAAGGCGTTACTTTCTTTATTATTTAGTTTCTAAATAACAAAGACCCGAAGATTACCTTTCGAGCTTTCTTTTCTCTAACTGACTGTAAATTACATGTTTAATTGCCATGATCGGATGGTAGAAAATCATTCTAGGTCCGCTGTATCGCATCACAATACGAATCTTCTCTCTCATCTCCGGTCTGTAACAATGGACCTTACAATTGGAACAGAATGTCTTATTTTCCATAAAAGGACATCTGTCACTTTGCCGGCAGGCATATTCCATCAGTTCTCTGCAGTCGCTGCATAATCCACTTTTAGAATGATGTTTTCGACAATATAAGCGGATCATCTCGGATACGACCTTTTTTTCCTTTTCCCTTTTTGTCTGTATATCTTTCATAGTATTATCCTTAGTTAGTTAAGACTAATTTAACATGTTTTTAGCTGTAAAAAAAGAAAAGATGACATTTCTGCCATCTCTTAAAATAATTCACATATAAATGAAATCACATCATCTTTCCATTCAGCCTTAATACTACCTTCAAATTGGTCACAGATACTTTTGGCAATACTTAAGCCGATTCCATATCCTCCGGTATCAATATTATGGGATGTATCTTCCCGATAAAAACGGTCAAAGAATTTCGAATAATCCATATCCTTTCCTTCTTTATACGTATTGGATACAGTTAAACGAATCTTGTTTCCTTTTTTCATCTTTTCTAAAGATACGGTGATATTTCCCTTTTCATCGCAATACTTTACGGCATTATCCAATAGAATGACCACTAACTGTCTTAGTTTACTTTCGTTGGTAGTGATTTTGATATCATCTTCAATCTCTTTTGAAATCGTAATTTCACGACTGTCTGCCAATGCAGAATACTCCTTAGCACATCCGGCTGTTACATCCGATACATTCACTTCCGACAAGTCTTCCATCTCTTTTGTCTTGGTAATCATCACCAGATTATTGATCAGTCCGCTCATTCTGTCTACCTGTCGTATGGTAGATTCGGTCCATTCATTTTCTCCGTTGATGATTCCTTCCATCTCCGCATTGGAACGAATCACAGCCAACGGTGTTTTTAATTCATGGGAGACATTGGTTAAAAATTCATTCTGACGTTTGATATTTTCTATTTCCGGTTTGATCATTCGATTGGAGAAATAAATCACTAAGAACAACGCTGCAAGAACACTGACAAAACCTACCGCTATGGTCGCATAGCGAAGCCGTATTCTTAAAAAGATCACATTCCAGCTATCAATCATCACAAGCGTTGTCTTTCCCTTATCATCTGTTACCTTACGGAAATAATACATACCATCCCGCCCCTGTTCTTCTTCTTTTTGAAGAATCACATTGGCTCTTCGATCAATCTGGTCCCGGTCATCGTTATTTCCTTTACCGGCATAAAAGGAGACTTCTTTTCCATGTTTATCATAAGTAAATATATAAAATTGATTATTACGATACGATGGAGAGATAACCTCTATAAAAGAAGGGTTTTCCGAAGAAGAATACATTTCTTTATAATATTCATCAATATCATCTTGATGAATAATCAACTGGTCTAAAGACCATTGGATATCTCTTTGAGCCACAATGTAGTTGGTAATATTAATTAATGCCCCTACTACAAGAATAACCAATATAAAGGATGTCATAGCCATACTGATAAAACGATATCGAAGATTTCGAATCTCTTTCTCATTCATTTGAAATCACCCGGAAACCGGTTCCCTTTTCACCGGCTATCTTTACATTTGATCCAATCATCGATAATTTACTGTTTAGATAAGAAATATACAGCCATACCGTATCTATACCTGCATCCGGTTCTTTTTTCCAGATATAGTCCAGTAAATACTCTGTAGATAATTCAATATCCCCATTGGCCATCAATAATCTCATTACCTCATATTCCTTTAAAGATAGAGTAACGGTACTATTAGAAGACAAAGATAAATCACTGCCATCCAATGTGATATCTTCATATTTCATTACCTCTGAAGAGTAATCCGGCTGACGTCTTAAAAGAGCACGAATCCTTGCGAGTAATTCCTTAAAGGCAAAAGGCTTTGGCAGATAATCATCTGCCCCTAGATCAAGTCCCATAACACGGTCTTCTACATCCGCTTTTGCGGTAAGCAGTAATACCGGTGTTAATAACTGGCGTCTTCGTATTTCCTTTAAAACCGTAAGCCCATCTACTTTAGGCATCATGATATCCAAAATAATACAGTCATAGCTGTCCTTTTTTATAAAATCAAGAGCTTGGGCCCCATCGAAAGCACTGTCAGCTTCATAACCCTCATGCTGCATCAATAAGGTAATATTTCGATTTAAGTCTTTTGTATCTTCCGCAATAAGTATCTTCATACTATCCCTCCTGAATCAAGCGTCGTATGGTCTGCATGGATGCATCCGTAGATGCAAGCTCATCTGCACATCGTTTTAATTCTTTAAAGATCAGTTCACTATTACCACCGATATTTTTCTTATAGCGCATATGATGCTCTAAAGCAGCCCATGTATCCATAGAGATGGTTCGTATTTGTATCTCCGCAAAATAGCCATCTATTTTTACAATCATATGTAAGCTTCGATACCCGGTTGGTTTTACATTGCGGATATAATCCTTTTCCTCAATAATTTCAATATCCTTTTGAGAAACAATATAATCCCGTATCGCATATACATCATCTAAAAAAGAACAGACCACACGAATTCCAATCGCATCATGTAATACATGAAGAGCACTATCTTCAGTTTCCGGTAAATCCTTACGCCGGCATTTTTCCCGCATACTTTGTTCATCTTTGATTCTGGATTTTAAGTGTTCTACAGGATCCATTCCTGTTTGATTTGTGATAATTTCTATA
This sequence comes from Faecalicoccus sp., assembly GCA_017941505.1. The sequence continues at coordinate 27,184 of JAGAWH010000220.1, forward strand.
CCTTTTTCAATTCTATGAATCAGTTTATTCATAACTTCATTCATCTGCTCTAAATGGTTTCCATATATACTGTCCATTAGGCAAACCTCCTTAATGATCATGTACTAAGTAATATTTTTCTCCAACCTTATCAAAAAATCAAGGACCTGTCCATACGAGAACAAAAACTAGGCTCCTATTCGAAAAAGCACTTCATCAACTCTCTGATGAAGTACTTTTCAAATTATTTCAATTGATATTGTTCAATTAAACGCTCTGCTGCCCTTTCAGGTGAATCGTTATTGATAAAAAACTTATTTCCAATTTTAGAGAAAGATTTCTTATAAAACTCATAATCCTCCTCTATCTCCTGCATATAATAATCTTTGTGAGCATTTCGGTATTCCACTGAATCGTCACAAATTTGATCATTCGAATCCGAAAAGACAAGTCGATTGAATATATTCTCTACCGTATCCTGTAATTCAATGGCAAGATTTCCATCCTGTTCTATATAAGGCATAAAGTATCTTGAATAGTACATTTGAGTAACCGCAATAACTTTATTGCCATCTCTTTGAAGAATTTCGCCAATCAACTGTCCTCTGATCATATCACGCTTACTTAATACCCTATACCTGTTCACAAACTCTTCCATTGTCATATTAAATTTCTTTTTGATTTCTAAGTCTAAGTCATAGAAATCATATCCAAGCTTATCAGCTAATATCTTTCCAATGGTAGTTTTTCCAACATTAGACATACCAAATAACATTATATTCATCTTTTATCCCTCTATTGTTCTTTTAAATATTGAATAATTTGGATTTGTAGATTTATTGATCGCAAAGACAATATACGGAATTCTTTTTCTGTAATGACCTTCTTCAATGACCTCTTTAAAGGCTTGAGATACTACTTCCGGAGGATTTTCAAAGGCTCCGCATCCAAATGCGCCCACAATAAATACTTCTACATTATTATCTACGGCTGCTTCAAATACATTTTTGATTCTTGTTTTAAATAATGCCTTAATTTGATTATCATCCCATTTTAATGTCGTTCTCGGTTTAAACGGAGCAGCACTTGTCACTACATCCACATGAATCCATTGATCTTTCGGTAATAGTTCCGGTACCTTTTGGTCATCCTTAAATACACATACATCCTTTGTATAGATTAGACGATCAGAATAAACATCTTTCATTGTTTTATCATGATACAGGTAGTATTCATCCTTTACATTTTCAGAAACAATGCAGGCATATAAATTACTGCTTCGACATAATGCCTCTTCTTGTGCCATGGAGCCTCGAATGACACCACCGCCTGGATGGTGTGCATTCGCAAAATTAAATACTGCCGTTTTTCCTTTGGATACATATAGTCTTGCCGCATCAAAGGAACTTTCTTCTATGACAGAAAGAATTCCTTCTTTTCTTTCTGCCGTATTATTTGAAATAAAGTTTTCCTTATATACCTTATTGGACAAAACAGAACGGTTGGTCTGCCATTCTAATACGGTATTCGACTTCACAAAAGTATCTCTAAAGCACGAAATCAAATCATTCTTTTCTTTGTCATAATCTTTTCTAAATGATTTCTTATTACGATATGCCTCCAGTAACATCAACATATGCCCACCGGCAATACTATCATTAATTAAAGAACCGTTATTAAAGTGATCTCTTCTAAAATGCCATGCGATACATGCCAGTATCTGTTTATCATCCAATTCTTCTAATTTAGAAGGAGTCGGTTCATCCACCCACTTTTCGATATCCGTACCTTTCATAAAATCCATATAATTATGAATCACCATATTTGTATCATAAGCTTCCTGATGAAATTCACTGTTTAGATATTCTACAACCGGAGATTCATGATGAGAGTATGGAGAATGCTGTCTGCATGCATATTTCAGATTTTCATCTCTATCAATCATATAAAGAATCGGAATATATTTATCACAGAAAAGTAATCGTTTATCATTATTTCTTGAACTGCGTTCAATATCACAAATATCCTGTTTCATTTCAAAGAAACCAATAGGTGTAATTAAAGCACTATCGTTTTCTCTTAAACACTTTTCCCAATCACTTAATGAACAGATATTATAGAAACCATATCTTTGCCATTCTGTTTTTAAGGTATCTGCATAAGCATGTATGGCATCATAATACTTTGGATCATTCTTTAATTCACCGGCTGTTAAATTCCATTCCGGAATGGAATCTAACTCAGAAGCATCCAGATAAGGAAAAACACCTTCTCTTGATAGTTCATCTCTTACTTCCATTAAGATTCTTCCTAAATAGTTCTTTCCTTTCCATCTGGAAGGAATAGAACAATGACGATCTGTAAGATCTAATCCAATTCCCCATTTACTATCGAATTTAGAACACTCCGCTAAAAGAGCATCCCCTGTATCTAACAGTATTTGACAAATATTCTGGTTTTGAGAAAACTTTGCCTTAACACCTCTTTTTACGATGTGATAACAGGTTTTCTCCCAAATCTCCTGATCAAATTCAGGAAATCTCTGTCCGGCAATCTTCTTGCAGGTATACGGATCTGTAGTAGACATGATCTGTTCACCAAGATCTTCTCTTCCAAACATCATGACCTTGTGATACATCATAAACTGTTCTACATGACAATAACTTTTACCTGCATATGTAAATTTGGACGCATACCAGTTGCTGAAGCAACCATAATCATTATTTGGACGATAAAAACCAATCACATAAGGATTTCCATCCACTTTCATAGAATCAATACACTTATCATAAACAGACTTAATATTATGGTTGGAAAGAACCCAGATGACTTCATCTAAGGCATTGGGATTTTTGTTGATAAAATCAACAACACTTCTTACCGCAATATCAGCTGCTTCATGTAACGGATAGCTAAATACACCGGTTGAAATCGAAGGGAAGGCAACGCTTCGAATACCATGATTCACAGCCACCTGAAGTGAATTCTTATAGCAGTTCTCTAGTAACTGTGCCTCATTTTGTTTACCACCGCTCCATATAGGACCAACGGTATGAATGATAAATTTACATGGCAGCTGGTATGCTCCGGTAAGCTTCGCCTCTCCGGTGTCACATCCATGTAACAATCGACATTCTTCTAATAATTCGGGACCGGCAGCACGATGGATAGCACCATCTACACCACCGCCTCCAAGTAATGACTTATTGGCAGCATTGACAATCGCATCAACCGTATGTACTTTTGTGATGTCTCCTTTTATGGTTCGTATTATTGTGCTTCTTATTTTCATATAAACCTCGTTTTCTTTTTGATAAGTCCATTATAGTACAGATATCATTTATATGTTATATCGATGCTAAGATGAAAATTTCACTTTATGATAATATTTTTAACCATTTAAGCATCATATTTGCATATAATACCGCAAATATGCTTATTAAAATGTGTTTTTAAGATATAATAATTATACAATGAAAGGAGAAATCATATATGCTGCTAGAATTTACATGTTCCAATCACAAGTCAATTAGAAATGAAATACTATTCTCTAATTTAGCCGGTAAGGATAATACATATGAAGATAGAATTTATGAAGCAGATCATCTCAGAATACTAAGATCAGCTGTTATTTACGGTGCTAACGGCTCCGGAAAAAGTAATTTTGTAGATGCAATATCATTTGTAAAAAAACTTGTCTTGTTCAGTGTTCAACATGCTCCCGGTCAGGGAATACGGCAGCTTCCTCATAAGTTGGATGGATTTGATAAAGAAAGCACTTATAAAATCCAATTTCTTACCAAAGGAATCCGGTATGTATTTGGCTTCTCCTTGAAAAATATGCTGGTATCAGAGGAGTATTTATATTATTTTCCAAATCACCGTCAGACAAAAATATATGAGCGTGACAGTAAGTCTTTTACTGCCGGAAGTAAATTCCGGGGTAAATTCTCTTCCTGCAAAGATGTACTGAAACCTAACCGCCTTTTACTGTCGTGTGCTGCCAACTTTACATCCATCCAGGAAATTATCGATGCCTATAATTTTTTTAATAATGAGCTTGTAATCTATAATTCAGAAAGTCAAAATAACTGGATGAATTATTCTTTATACCAAATGAATAAAAACAAAAAGGTAAAGAAGGCCGTTATTACCTTTTTATCCGAGTTAGAAACCGGAATAAAGGATATTCTGGTATCTATCGATTCAAAGAAACTGGAATCAACAGAACTGCCTCCTTTTTTATCCGATGATTTCAAGACACTGCTCCTTCAAAAAGATGTAGATGCAATCACAGCTAAAGTAAAATATGATGAATTTGAAACAGATTTGATGCAGGAGGAATCAACTGGAATCAAAAAATTATTCGCATTAGTTTATCCAGTTATCGACAGTATCGTAAACGGTAAAGTTTTAATCTGTGATGGAATAGATTCTGATCTTCATGAATCATTAGTGCATGAATTAGTTAAACTATTCATTCACGCTGATTCTAAGTCTACATCTCAACTGATATTTACTACTCATGAAACAGGATTATTAAATTTGGATTTATTTAGACGTGACCAGATTTGGTTTACAGAACTTACAAAAAATGACAGATCTACTGACCTTTATTCTCTTGCGGAATTCAAAAATATCAGAAAAGAAGAAAACTTTGAAAAAGGATATCTATCCGGAAAGTACGGTGCCATACCTATGTTGAATTTAGATTTTGCGGATATTATTTCTAAAGCATAATTTATATAAGAATTAAAAAGAACATAAAAAGCAGCTCCGCATAAGTTGCCTAAACTGGGGCTGCTTTATTCGTTACCTCTTTTATCATTCCCTTATTTTATACAACGTTTTAAGGGAATCAATAAGTTTTTAAGGGATAATCGTAATAAAACCCAAGAATTAATATACTTTATAAATCTTTATAGAGTTGTACACAGGTGCCCAACAAATCATCATAATAAAAATATCCCATCACACAATACTGTGTAATGGAATCAATTTTATACCGCTCATATACATCCTTTGCAGGAAAGAAATACTGCTGGTATCCATAATCGCAATATGTTTATGATCATCAATCTTTGTAATCATTCTCACTGTTATCAAACTCCCTTTCCTGTTATCAAGTGAATTTCTCTCATAATATTTTCAAGAAATTCTTCGTTGTCCTCATGGTATTTCAATTCAGGATATTCCCCTTTCATGTTTTGTATCTTATGCTGCAAATACGATGTATCAACCACATAAGAAGGCTTTACCAGACTATCATCTAAGCCCAGCCTGCTAAATTGCTGTGGAAAATTGGGAATATGTATATCCAGCACTTCTTTTATCTGAAGCTGTAATTTTTGATTTTCACTGTTTACGGCATATTCATAAAGTGAAACCAAAACCGCCTTGTAAGGAGCCTGATAAGCAGACATACAATACAAAACCTTGGATAAAAAATCCATTTCCGGTAGTTCACAAAAATACCGCTCTACTCCACCCAGCAACATTTTAGCCGCAAAATATTCTGCCTTTCTTTCTTCGAGTGTATTATCACTTTCAATGACATGATCAAAAGACACTTGATCGAACAAAAGATGATATACCTCGTGCCATGCGCTGAAATATTGGTTTACTCTTGGAAGCGCTGTATTTATAACAGGGATTGTTTTCCCTTCTTTAATAAAAATTGCACCACTCCAATATGGATCTTCAACCGGCATCTGAATCAATCCATATTTTTTGAGAATAAGAATACCGAGTTGAGGAATTGGTATCCCATTCATCAATGAAGGATTCATCCGCAGTAAATCAACCTGTGTACAAATCTCGTATGTAATATCGCGATTCTTTTGAATCACCAAATCAATATTATTCTTTGTGATTATTTCGCTCATAAATTAACACCCTCAATAATAAATGGTACATAAATCCACAACATCTAACAGTAAATTATATTGTCTAAGTGCCGCATCATTCATTTCATGTTCAGCCGGAGCATTCTTTGAATACACTGCACTAATCTTTGGATTTTGTGTATGTGCATACAACATCAAATCCTTTGCGGACATATCCAATGTTTTCAATATTTTTTGAAGATGCCGGTCAAATGTTTTTTTATTATTGATACTGCCATTCAACAGTTTATCTAATGTCGGTCGGGATATCTGTGCTTTTTCAGCAAATGAAATCTTAGTATATCCCTTATCTCTAATACAGTCTTTCAGCTTTGCGGCCACTAGATTCCTATTTTCAAATAACTCTTCTAACATCGCCATCCTCCTCTCAACCAAATAATACCGTCTACTAACCCTATTTACAATTCCTTGTAAATAATTTTTTTTACATTTTTACAATATAGTATCTGTCACACAAAAAGATGGCTTTCGCCATCTTAAATCATCTTTAATTCTTCACCTGTTATCAAATTATAGATACCCGGTTTGCCATACACCGTGTAATACATCTTCTCTTTTTCGAGTGGTAAAGTATACCGGTCAATCACAAAATCACCAAATGCCTTAACCTGTTTTTCAGATAAACCCGATACAACAAGCCAGCCAATATCATCCATTTCATCCATATGATCCAACAATTCATCCCTAAAGAACAACAAGATTTCCTTATCATCCGAAATGAATGCGATGTTGCATAATACACTCTCTTCTCCCTCGAAATCAAGAATATAATAATGATTTTTAATAATTTCAGTATGTGTATCAAATATCTCGTTTGGATCAATTTTTGCGACTTTATCAAGAGCATCGACCATCACTAACATCAATTTTGCCGAATTGGAATTCTCAACCTCAAAAATATTAGGTTTCAATGCCGTTTTTTCATCCAAGGAGCATTCCCGCATAAACGCTGCAGACTCTCTGGTCTCAAATATTTTTTTACCTCTTTTTGTCAAGATATAAAAGCTATCCATATTCTCAACTGAATACTTTCCAAAGTATCCAAGATTATATAGTTTCTCAGAAGCTGCACTTAACTCTTGATAAGAATCTTCATCACCGGCATCCATATAATCCGGTTTATAAAAGCCGGTTTCTGCGATTCTCAATAAGTTATACAACATTGAATCTCCATAACTTCCGGTGATATCTTTAACGAACCGTTTTACACCGAAACTGTATTTCGATTTCTGGCTTTCTGAATAAGATAAAGAATCATCATTTACTGTTAAAATATCTTCTAAATTCGCATCTTGAAGAAATCCATCCAAATATTCATAGTACGTTCGATCCGTGTCTTCCCCTTCAGAAAACTCAATCGGCTTATCTGTATCCATAGAGTAAATAACCGGGTCTTGATACAATTTATATCCGATATTGCTGTAGGAGATCTCTAAATTTTCATTGGATACCAGCCGTTTCAATAAACGGTCGATATATTCTTTTGAATATCCGCACAGAACATAATGGTCAATGTCAAAACATGCATTTTCCATCATACCTTCCAACATATCAAAGTCATCTTGATTTTCTGATAAAATCCCAATAAAACAGATGGAATCATCTGAATTTTGACCCATATATTTAAACAGAAAATATTTACTTGCCAAAAGTAAGTTGATCGGATAAAAAGAATCATTATTATGCGATTCCATTTTCAACTTCGTTACTTCATGTGCTAAAAAACGAAGTTTTATCGAATTGCTGCCATCAATATTAAAACTTCGATCTTCGTACTCTACTTCATCTAAGGCAATGTACTTTTTTAAGAAGGAACGGGCCTGGCTGTTGGAAAAAGCCATAGCCCCGCGCTTTGTGATATTATATAAATCTCCATATCCCGACATTTCATACTTTGCCAAATATCCGCAATCATATAATTCATCAATGGCAGCTAAAATATCTTCCTTCGGGATAGGTTCGGCATCCGGCTGCCGGTCCGGTATTAATCCCATTCCGTTTACGGCATGAACCATACATACAATTTTAGCGTCCGTATTGGAAGATAACATATCCCTTTTGAATCGAGTGGCATTAAATGGAATTTTTGCGACATCGCTTTCATCAGTATGTAATAATTCCGGTTCTTCCGGAATCAATAATCCATCCGGATCATTTCCTTTGGGCATTTCATGAGTGGATCCCAATTTATTTCTTCTTTTCCGCAAGTCTTCAAGTTGTCGGACCAGCTCATCATACTGGTCTGAGTTTCCAAGAGATTCTTTCAAAACCGGCAGCTGTTTTTCGTATTTCGCTATGATATCATCAATCTCCTTAAACGCCGCGCCTAAATCCTGAATTAATTCTTTCTTAGACATAAACCTATTCTCCTTGTATTTAATATATCATGAAAACAATAAACAAGATTCGTTACTCTATTCCCAATAAATAAACAGAAGCTATACCTTCAAACACGGGAAAAATCAACATTTTTTTAATTCTTCACCTGTCATCAAATTATAAATTCCCTTTTCACCATATACCGTGTAATAAATCTTCTCTTTTTCAAGAGGAAGCTCAAAATACTCTAATACAATATTCGCTAAGGCTTTAGCCTGGTCTTCAGTCAATCCCGATACGATTAAGTATCCGATTTTTTTACTTTCTTTCATCTTCTCCAACAACTGTTCCTTAAAGAAAATGAAATGCTCCTTATCATCTAAAGTCATACCGATATGATACAGATCGCCGGCTTTTCCTTCTAAGAAATCCAAAATATAAAAGCGGTCACTGATTATACCATCATGCGCATAATATTCACCTTTTTCAGCGATGAGTCCTGTCTTATCAATGGCTTCTTCCTTCAACAAGATCAGCTTAGCCTCATTGGCATGATCAATCTCCATAATTTCAGGATCTTTCAATCCTGTATCATCATAAGAGAAAGCACGAATCATAGATGAAGCGTCCCCTGTCGTATACGCTTTTATACCGCGTTTTGTCAAAACATAAAAGCTATCCATATTCTGAATTGTATATTTCCCATAATATCCCAGATCATACAATTTTTGGGCAGCCTGAACTAATGGACGGTACTCCTTTTCATCTAGAACATCCATATGACTTGCTTTGAAATAACCGGATTCTCCCATTCTCATTAAGCTGTATGTCATGGATGAACCATTCATGCCGCTGATATCCTTGATAAACTTTCTGGATTCATAATTATACTTCGCTTTTTTACTTTCCGAATACGATAAAGAAGAGAAATCCTCTTCCACAAGAATATCTTTTAAACGGATATCATCAAGAAGCTCATTTAAATGTTTATGATCCTGTACATCTTCTCCATCCAATTCCAGCGGTTCTCCGGTTTGCCAACTATAGATTGTCAAATCTTGATGCACCATAGTACAAAGCTTATTTTCAATATTTAGATCACAATGGGAGATAAGCCACTTTGAAAGAGCCTGAACATATTGATTTGAATATCCATATATCACGATATAATCATGATTAAAATAACTGTCTTCCAGAAGATTTTTAAACCGTTCAAAACATTCCGGATCATCGGATAAAATACCTGCCAATATAATTTGTGTATCAGTTCCTTCATATTCAATTCTAAAAGTATTATTAGACATGTGTATACCCTGTGCTTCAAAAGAAACACCATTTTTAAGATGTTTGATTTCATCCATGGCATCCATCATCTGTATACGTAATTTTACCGCATTATACCCATTGATCGAATCGCTGTCATTAACAGGCAGCTTCCCGTTTATATAACCGGAAAGAAATGAACGGGAAGTCTTATTGGTAAAAATCTTTGCACCCCGATTCGATATTGTATAAAGATATCCCAAGTCATCTATTTCGTATTTTGTTAAATAACCAAGCTCATACAATTCCTTTGAAACCTTTACAACATCTTCTTTTGTGGCATACTGAGTTCCGCTGCTTCGTTTTGGCATCTGGCCAATCGCATCCACTGCATGAAACAGACATACAATTTTCGCTAAGGTACCGGAAGACTCCATATATTCCACAAACTCTTTTGTATTAAATTTCTTTTTTGCGTTATCACTTTCATAAATATGAAGGTTTTCCGAAGCCATCAACAGTTCTTCCAATTCATTATCATTGATAAACAGTGTTCCACTATTCAGGGCATAGGCAATTTCCGGTTCAAAGAAGTTCGACATTCTATAAATCTTAATAAACTTTTTCTTTGGATCTTTTTCATAATACGCTTCATAGAAAAGCACATATGGATCTGCAGCATTGGCCAATGTTTTATCGCTCATAGAATGAAGATCCATCTTTTTAAGACGATTTTGATGTTTTCTTAGCAGAGATTCTACATCAAGATCATCTGATTTTATTTTCATAAAGAAGTCAATATAATCGATATATTCATTTCTTCCCATTTTGTATCACTCTCTATCTGTCTTCGTTTATATCACTGTATAACGGATTATGGATTACTTGCCTCATCTATATCTAAAGGATGGTCATAAGATCAATCCATTCACTATATTTTCTCTAAATCTACTAAAAATATACAGATTTAGAGGAAATTGAATATTTCGTATTTTGCTTATATTCATTTATTCGTGAAATAGATCATCCAGTGTCACCTGACTTTGAACGAAATTGCTGTATTTATTTTTCTTTACGCCATACGTTGTAATCATAGTAATCTGAAGGGACTGTCTGGTACCTGTCATCCTTCGGAAAGTCTCAAGTTTATTTCTAAGCACTATATCATACCCCTTGTCTATGACAAACTCATTGATCGAGTATTTCATCTCACAAAGATTAATGATTCGATCTCTGCGCTCCAGAACCAAATCAATCTGTGCACCGTCTATTCCAAGTTCTTCATCACCCTTTGTGTACCATACGGACTCATCTGTCAGGACCCCGGAAATACCAAGCTTATGCTTTATCTGTCTAATATGGTCTTTACAAAGCTGCTCAAAAGTCAAACCTGCCCATGCCCGACGTGCCGGGTTATCAATCGTATTGCTCCAATAATGCTCGTCTTTTCCATAATGATCTTTGAGATATCTAAAATAAAATGCTGTGTAATAATCGGCCAGCTGGTAAAGTGCATCCTTCTTTTTTTTCTTATAAAAACCGGATACTCTGACAAATCCGCACGTAATTAGATCATTCAAAATCTTCGTGAGGTCTCCGTTTGCTGCCGTTCCTAATTTCAAAGAAAGCTCATTGCGGTTCATACCGCCGGTTTTCTCACTTAGTGTCTGTACAACGGATATATATTTTTCACTGTTGGAAAACAACGTTCTATAAAGATGTTCAAATTCATCCCACAATTCTCCGTTTTTTCTAAAGAAAAGACTATCGATGTTTTGACTATAAGATAATTTTGACCTAAGAAGATTCAGATAATACGGAATACCACCCATAATCATATAAGTTTCTGCAATTTCATATCGTGACCAGTTTATATTCTTAGATACGAGAAATTGCTCTGTTTCAGCCAGAGTAAAGGGCTCAAGATACATTCTGCATGTCTGCCTGTTGAAAAGCCCGCCCTTATTCTCATCCAAATTTGTAATCATCCAGGACGTCGCTGATCCGCATACAATGAATACAAGATCATTGCACGCAGATGCCCAATCATTCCAAAACCATTCAAACGCATCCAAAAAACCTGATTTTGCGGTGTCCAACCACGGCATCTCATCAAAAAACACAACTTTTTTTTCATGGTTCTTAGAGCTGCTCAAATAATTTCTGAGATATTCAAACGCCTGCGCCCAGTCAGAAGGCACATCTATTTTTTGACCGGTTCTTCGATTATATTCAGCAGTGAAATTTCTGAGCTGATAAGATGTCGGTTGATTATAAGCTCCGGTCAATTTAAAGCTGAACGCATTATCAAAAAATTCATTAATCAGAAACGTTTTACCTACTCTTATTCGTCCGTAAACAATGATCAGCTGTGCGGTATTTGACTGCATGCACTCTTCAATGCGCCGCCATTCTTCCGCTCTTCCAATCACATTATTTTTCATGAGTATCCTCCAGTAAACTTCCTCTAACATCTAATAAAAATATATAGATTTAGAGGAAACAAATCAAGGTGAGACATAAGCCTCACCTTAACTATGACGATTTCAACTGTTCACCTGTCATCAAATTATAGATTTCTTTTTCACCGTATACCGTGTAATACACTTTTTCTTTTCCAAACGGAAGTTCAAACCGGTCCGCCACTAAATTTGCCATGCTGACAGCCTGCTTCTTATTTAAACCGGATACTACTAGGCCTTTTATCGTTTCATAATTTCTTATTGTCTGCAGCAATTGATTTTTAAAGCCCGGCAGCAGTTCTTTTTCATCAATAACCCATCCAATATAAAGCCAGGCACCATCTTTTGTAGGAAAACCCAGAATATAATCATAAGGCTCACGAATCACTTGATACTCTTCATTGGATTCGGTTTCATCTCTTATTTGAGCCTTATCCGTGGCTTCGATCAGCATCAATATCATCTTAGCCTGATTGGAATCATTGATTTGAGATGCATTAGGATTGTATATCACTTCACCAACATAAGAAATCTCATTTATCAAATTCGCAGTTTCCCTTGTCTCAAATGCCTTTTTCCCCTTTTTCGTCAAGACATAAAAGCTATCCATGTTTTCAACTGTAAATCTGCCAAAATATCCAAAATTGTATATTCTTTCAACAGAGGCAACAAGATCTTCATAAATCTTATCATCCCTGGCCTCCGAATAAATCGCCTTGAAGACGCCGGGATTCGCTATTCTCGCTAACGCAAATATCATTGCAGGTTGATAATATCCACTGATATCTTTTATAAATCGTCTGGCTGTAAAAGTATACTTTGCCTTTGGGCTTTCCAAGTAGGTTAAACAATCCGGATCTTTTTTGGTTAAAATGTCTTCTAACGGAATATCTTTCAACAATACATCCGCAGAGTCACCCATCTCATTTTCAATATTCTCTGTTGAAAATATAAGCGGCTCATCTGTATTTAAAGAATATATGACATCATCTTTATAGAGCATATATCCAACTTTATTTTCTTTTAATGATGGATTCTTTGAAATAAGCCATTGCGAAAGATATTTAGCGTATTGGTTTGTATATGCACATACCACAAGTTGGTTTTTATCAAAGGACACGTCCTTAATGAGTTCGGTAAGCGCATCAAAATCTTTTGGATCTTTGGATAAAATACCCGTGACATATACTTTATAAGGTATATCTTCTCTTATATTTTCAAATAAGAAGTAATGTTTTTTCATGATCGCATTCGCCATAAAAAGGGAATGCGGATCATATAGCGATTCCATAATACTGCTGGCTAAAATACGCAGCTTTGCCGCATGGATTCCTTCAACGATATAATCTTGATCAAGTATGGATAATATTAATTCTTCCTTCACATAATTCATAAGGAAAGAACGGGAAACTCTATTCACAAGAGCCTGCATACTGCGTCGGTTTGCCTTATAAAAATACCCCAGCCCTTCTACTTCATACTTATCGGTGTATCCCATATCGTATAATTCTTCTGTTGCCGCAAAAAGATTTTTTTCTTTCAACAACAATCCCGGGCCAAGCACCATTTCCGGAAATAAGCCCATATCATCATAGGCAAAAACCAGACACATTACTTTGGCATCCGTATTGGAGGATTTCATATCCTTTTTAAATTGTTTGGCATCGAAAGGCATTTCAGCATTTTTACTCTTATAAACGTGCAGTATCCCTTGCTCTTCCGGTACAATCAATTCATTGATTATATTCAAATATTCTTTATCGCTCATAAAACTGTTCTCTCCTAACATCGATTTATATTCTTCTTTTGCACTATCTGTTACAACTTTGACTTTCAATCGCTTTCCCTCAAGAAAAGTCATTATTAATCATGGCATCTTATTCTTAAACGACCTGTGAAAAATAATTTCCAATTAAAAACAACCACTATAAGCGATTGTTCTTAAATCATCATTTTTCATACGATGTAATACAATAGAACATTCCCATCAAAGAAGTAAACAGTAAACACATCCACAACATCGTATCTGTATGTGTACCGGTCGGTACTGATTTCTCATTCTGTATAGGAATGACTACCGCCGTTGAACTATGACTGCTGCCTTCTGATTCTTTGCAGGTACATTCATTTCCAACAATCACAATATGAACCGATTTTTCAACATTGTTTTTATAGTAGGATTCTTTTACAGCTTTATCCGTATTGAAATTCAGTGTAATCGTATATCCCCCGGAACACCATTTTTCATGATTCATATTCAGTTCCAAGAGATTCGGTTTTTCTTCTCCGTAATAAATATTAAACTCTCTTACTTCTGAACCCGATTCCACTACTGTTCCATCTACATCTCTTGTAACTCGCCATTCAATAAGTATCTTATTACCGGAAGGGTATTGATCATCAAAGATGACCCTGCTTCGATTGGCCAGATAATATAAAATATGAATAGGCTGTCCGGATTCAAATTCTTCCTTTTTGATTTCATCGATTTTTTTGCTGAAAGGAGTTATGACAAGTTCACTTGAATCCGTGGAAAACACAAAATCCAATGTCAGATCCACATCTTTAAAAATATCAGTAGTTCCTTCTGTTTCCAAGCTTTCACTAATGACTTTATCACTAGGCTTTTTGAGCGTGACAAGAGAATACAGAGCATATGGAGTATCCGATCCATTATATCCTTCAATGGACCAATACGGTGTTCCTTCCAAATCTATTCTGTATTTCAAATTATAAACAGTATAAGAATTCGTCCGAGATTTCTTTACTGCATATCTATAAGCTCTTCTTTCTGCA
>JAGAWH010000221.1 GCA_017941505.1 Faecalicoccus sp.
ACCGACCAGGCTTGGTCAATCCTTTGGAATACTATCTGAGTTATTCGTGATTCAATACAAATGTAGCGCCGTATACGAGACCCGTACGTACGGTGCAATGGGAGGGGTGAAAATTATTATTTTCCCTCTACCCTATTTTTATGTTGAGATAATAATTATGTTAAGAAAAACGGAAAACAGCCTATATGTAAAATGTTTTCCGTTTTATTTCTTAACATAATTTAACAGTGCTTCTTCAGCCAGTTGAGTATATCATTTTGTTCTTTTTTCGAATGTTTTGGCTTTACCTCAATTTTCTTGCTCCCTGCTTCGATTTGCTTTCGGATAACCGTAGAATCCGGAGTCGCATATATTTCGGTTGCTGTAATGGAGGAATGTCCAAGGAAACTCTTTATCGAAAGAAGTGGTGTGCCGTTATCATATAAGTGCGTAGCCTTTGAATGTCTAAAGGAATGGGGATGATATTCACCTTTAAACATTTCTGGATACTGCTCCTTCATTTTATTTACCAGCCTGTTAACGAAATCGTAGATCCCATGTCTGGAATAGGGATGCCCGAACTTTGTCATAAAAAGGTATTCTTGATTACTGCGTTCCGTTGTAACATATTTCTTTAAAATAATGGAAAGTTCATTGCTGATTGGAATCAGTCTGGCCTTGCCTCCCTTGCCGTTCCGGATGATGATATTCGGCTTTTCTCTAAGACATACATCCGAAACCTGGATGTTGATTAATTCACTCACCCTGACTGCCGTTTCATACAGAACTGCTATTATTACCAGATATTTTTCATCCATGTTCTTATGTACATAGTCAATCATCAGTTTGATTTCCTTCTCGGTAAAATATGATATTATCTTTGGAGAACCTTTTTTGTTTTCTATTGACATGATGGCAGTACATGTTCCAGACAAATCAGGTTCTTTTCTTATTGCGTATTTATAGAAAGACTTTATCGCTGCCAGTCTCTGGTTTCTGGTAGCTGTTGATGCCCCTCTTTCTTCTTCCAGCCACCGCAGATACCGGGTGATAACCTCAACATCGATATCCTCAAACTGAATCGTATCCGGACTTTTCCCATACTGCTCCTCCATAAAGCGGTAAAAGAGCAGGAATGCACAGCTATAGGAGGAGACGGTGCTGGCTGAATAATTCCTGTCTGCGGGAAGATATTCGCCCAGGAACTCTTGGAGCCGCAATGGAAAGCGGTTATTTTTCATCCTGCAGCACCTCCTGATACAGATGACCGGAGAACTCTCTGTTTGCCTGTATCATTCTATCCTTGAAGCGGTCTGTAAAATGGATATAGTATTCTGTTTCACTGATCGTATTATGGCCCAGATACCGGGAAAGATATACCAGTACGGTATTTTCAGAGTATCCTGCATTCATCATCTGCTCGAGAGCCTCATTGGTAAAAGTGTGGCGGAGATCATGGACACGGATAGAGGGATCGTATCCCATTTCGGAAAGGACCGAATGGTAAAATTTTCTAAAATAATTCTCTGATAATTTATTGCCGTTACGGTTCGTGAAGAGGAATCCTGACTGGATATCAAAATATTCCGCATATTGCACGAGACACTGTTCCAGTGATTCCGAAACTACGATCACTCTGGACACTTTTCTCTTTGAATTGTAGATATTAATTGTTCCCAGCGCCATGTTGCAGTCCTCATAGCGGATCTTCATGGCCTCGCCGATTCGCAAACCACATCCGTACAGCAGTCTCAGGATGATGCAGCACCCATAATAGTTCCTAAATATTTTATCGTTTCTATGTTCCAGAGCTTTCTGATCCGCTTTTTCAATGATTGAATACATTTCGTTCCTGCTGAACAGGACCGGTATATGATTGCTCTGGATATGAAAGCTCTTTTCTTCACAGTATATATCTGTATAGCCATTCATTTGAAGAAAACGGCAGAAATCTTTTAACACATAGTACTGCGCTGCATAATTGTGTGCCTTTTTAACATCCGGTTCCGATAAATAATCAAATGTTTCGACAGAAATTTTCTTTTCGGATAGAGGAATATCATTAATCCTGGAATCTATTCTGTACAAATAAAAAATTTCGTTTTCATACTTCAGACCGCCTGATCTCTTGTACTTGATAAAAAGTTCCATTTCCTCCTTGAAGACGCTCTTAAATTCCCGTGACATACGGAACCTCCAGTGCCAGCTGCTTCAGCTTTGATGTATCTACGTCAAGATAAACATCGGTCACATTTACTGATGAATGGCCGAGCATGGATGAGACGGAATAGATATCTGTGTCATTTTCAAGCTGTCTTGTCGCAAATGAATGGCGGAGTGCATGGAATCCAGTCTTACGGTTGGTTATATCAATACCTGCCATAACCAGATGCTTCTTTACAATTTGACTGTGGGTCCGCAATTCCTCCTTTAATCTGTAGGGTTTCTCTTCAGTGATGAATAGATAATCGATATCAGCATCTGCTGGCCGGCAGTTCATCAGATAATCGCCAAGTGGGACCAGCAGTTCATCAACAAGGGGAAGCGATAAATACCTGCCCGTCTTGAACTGAACAACACTTATGGTCCGGCTGTCAAAATTGATATCCGTCAGTTTCAAATAAACCACATCACTGATCCTTAATCCTAAATAGACGATCAAACAAATCAGCAGGTATTCTTCTTTACCTTTTGGTGTACTGACATCGAACGTATCCATAAAGCGGGAAATCTCTTCACTGGTGTAAAAGGATCTGATCGAGCTTCTTCTAACAGGCTCTACTCTAGGGATCGCCTGATTACCGGAAAATAGTATTTTCTCGTTTTCAAAGAGCCAGTTGAGGAAAGCTTTTAGTTGATAAGCATTTCTGGCTGCCGTTGATGGGCGCCAGTTTTGGCTCTTTTGACAAAGATCCAGATATTCAATAACATCTTCGGCTGTGCACTGATACAGGCTTTTCCGATCAACCTCAAGCCATCTGATAAAAGCTATTATGGAATGCAGATCGTTGATAATGGTGATGCCTTTTAAACCACTATTCATTTTTGCCAAAAGATAATCTTCGAAGAGCGTAGAATCCTCGTCATATTTAAATTGGACGGGGATTCCATATTTCAAGCGACGATTAACCAACATACATGCTCCTTTTAAGTATGGCGTATTCATTTTTTTTCACCTCCTTATTCTTTTGAATACACCCTTATTTTAAATAAAAATTATGTTAAGAATTAAAAATGGAAAATGGCTTACATATCGTCCGTTTTCCATTTTTCTTAACATAATTATTTTCTCAACATAAAGAAAATTATGTTGATATCAACATAATTTATTTGATTAAAAAACGATGAAACTTATTCATCGTTTTTTCCTGCTTGAAAATTCTTTTTCATAAATCGATTATAATCCAGTATTAATTTGAACACTCTTATTTTTTCTCCGAAAGCTTCCCAAAAAAGTCGATTTGACATCAATTCTTCAATTCGTGCTTTATAGAGCTCAATGGTGGATATTTTTGCGAATGCCTCGTAGTATTTATATATTTTACCGGATTTTCTAAAATCCCATGCATCTGGATATGTATCTAGTTCACACATCAAATCCCTAAGCTCAGGATGGGGTTCATATCTTATTGGGCATTGAAATTGAATATACTCTTCTTTTGTCATTGTTTTTGATATCCTCAATCGCATTGTACCATGGATCAAAGTACAATTTTATGCTTTGAGTGCTTTTTTCTTATAGTCATGTTGTTTGACAATTAAAAAGCCATGACATAAAATAACCATAGTTTGTGGCATTGATATGTCAAGCTTTGGAGGTGACACGATGCAGTTAGGAGAATCATTAGAGGATTACTTGGAATCTATCTATATGTTAAGCATGTTAATCGATCCGATTCGCAGTGTTGATGTTGCCAGTCATTTAGGCTTCTCAAAACCAAGTGTATCGCACGCAATTAAGATTTTAAGTGAACAGGGATATGTAAAACTGGATGGCAATAAATTCATATCTTTGACCGATGAAGGATTAAAGATTGCCAAGGAAACCTATCGAAGACATGAATTTTTTACTGAGATGCTTCAGGAATTGGGCGTTCCTAAAAATATCGCTGCCCAAGACGCCTGTCGCATTGAGCATGTATTATCACAGGAATCATTTGATGCGATTCGAAATTATTATGATAAAACCCGTAACAAGAGTTTGTAAGAACTCTTTTTTTGTGAGGAAAGTTGAGTATACTAAAGTTTATGAAACCAGAAATATTAGCTCCCGTAGGAAATCGTGAAATGTTGGATGCGGCCCTGGCTGCCGGATGTGATGCCGTCTATTTTGCACTGCCAAATTTCGGCGCAAGGGCCTATGCCAAAAACTTTACACCGGATGAAGCCCGTAAAGCCATTGAAGATTGCCATCTTCTTGGGGTGAAGGTCTACATTACGATGAATACGATCCTATATGAAGATGAAATCGATAAGGCATATTTGCAGGCAAAGGCGGTTCATGAAATGGGCGTTGATGCCCTGATCATTCAAGATTTGGGTTTGATCCATCTTCTTCATGAAAGACTTCCAAACTTAGAATTACATGCCTCTACCCAGATATCGGTCATGAAACCGGAACAGATTGAAAATCTTAAAAAGCTGGGTGTCAAACGTGTGGTTTTGGCAAGAGAGTGTACGCTTGAACAAATTAAAGCCTGTGTGGATACAGGTATGGATATTGAAGTGTTTGTACATGGTGCCATGTGTATCTGCAAATCCGGACAATGCCAGTTTTCCGTCTTCCGTTATGATCGAAGCGGTAACAGAGGTATGTGTGCCCAGCCATGCCGTATGCCGTATACCTTGCTCATGGATGGTAAAAAAGTCGAAACTAAAGGCGAATATTTATTATCACCAAAAGATTTATCGCTGATTGAAAACGTAGATGAACTGATTCAAGCCGGAGTTACATCCTTAAAAATTGAAGGCAGGATGAAATCACCGGAATATGTCTGGGAAAGTGTCCATGTTTTAAAAGAGGCATTAAACGGACAGAAGATTTCCAAATCGGATAAAGAAAGATTAGATGTGACTTTTTCCCGCGGATTCACAAAGGGACATGCCTTTGATCAAAAGGGCGACAGGTTAATGAATACAGCGCGTCCAAATCATCAGGGTCTGGAGATCGGCAGGGTAGAAGATGTAAAAGGAAAACGGATTACGCTTCGTCTTACCAAATCGCTCCATCAAAATGATGGTATTCGCATCGGTGATGATATTGGATGCAGGGTCAATTTCTTATATGACCAGAAGGGAAAATTGACGGATTCTGTTGATAGGGGTATATGCCAAATCGAAGGACCTAAGGGAGTCCGTAAATCGATGGTTGTAAGAAAGACCATTGATTCTCTACTTTCTAAAGAAATTGAGCATTTCAATAAAGAACATCCCCGTCAAATCTCGGTACGAGCCAAAGTATCCTGTCAGGGTATTGGATACCCTTTGGTGATCGAACTTTATGATGGAATCAATTCGGTATCGGTAGAATCAAAAGATATGGCTCAAAAGGCCCTAAAAAGGCCGTTAGATGAACAAACGCTGATTAAACAGATTACTAAGACAGGAAATAGTTTTGTATCCATAGAATCCGTAGAAATTGATTTAAAAGAGCCTGTATTCTTTGTGGTATCGGTAATCAACAACTTACGCAGAGAGGCAATTGACAAACTTGCCTTAAAACGGATCGATGTAAAACCGATTTATGAAAAGGATTATCATGTAGAGCTTCAAGCCGTAAATGAACCTTATGAATGGACAGAGACCATTGAACATCCAAATCCTAATGTCATAGATCATTTGGAAAAGGGAGACATCATCAAAAATATGAATGTGACCAATTCCTTCGCCGTGGTTGCACTGGTTCTTCTAGGCTATAAAAGAATTGTTGTGAGTGATGAATGTAATCCTGAACAGATCAAAGAGATGGCAGCAGCCTTTAAAGAGCGATATGGATGTGAAGCACCGGTTGTGGTGACTTTATATCAATACCCAAGATTAATGATCATGCATCACTGTCCGGTAAATTACGCTTTATCGGATGGGTTAAGGAAAGGGTGCTCACTTTGTCATAAACATAATTTTGAATTGGTATCAAAGGATAAAAGGCGAGCTTTCTTATGTGGGGATAAAGATTGTCACATGCAGATATTCGATGAAACGGCTCGCGATTTCCAAGCGTTAAAAACAGATTTTATTCAGGTGGGAATTCATCAATTCCGTACAATTTCTAGAAAAGAAAAGTGATTGAAAAATCACTTTTTTTAGCGCTTTCATATTGTGAAATCTCTTGATTTTTATTGAAAGAACCCCTATATAGTGTTATTATTTTATTAGCGAAAAAAGGCTTAAAGGAGGATATTTTATTATGCCTATTATTGTTGATGTTTATGCTCGCGAAGTATTAGACTCTCGTGGTAACCCAACAGTTGAAGTTGAAGTAACAACTGAATCCGGTGCTTACGGAAGCGCTATGGTTCCATCTGGAGCAAGTACTGGTATTAGAGAAGCATTAGAGCTTCGTGATGGTGATAAAGGACGTTACCTTGGAAAAGGAACTACTAAAGCTGTTAATAATGTAAACACTATCATCGCTCCGAAAATCATCGGTATGGATTGCCGTGACCAGAACTTGATCGACAAGACTATGTTAGAACTTGATGGATCTCGTTTCAAAAAGACTTTAGGCGCAAACGCTACTTTAGGTGTTTCTATGGCTGTTGCGAAAGCTGCTGCTGACTTCTACGGAATGCCATTATTCAACTACTTCGGTGGATTCAATGCCAACACATTACCAGTTCCTATGTGCAACGTAATCAACGGTGGTTCACACGCTGACTCTACAGTTGACTTCCAGGAATTCATGATTATGCCGGTTGGTGCTGATTCTGAAAAAGAAGCAGTTCGTATGGCAGCTGAAACTTTCCACGCTTTGAAGTCTGTATTAAAGGCTAAAGGCTACAACACTAACGTTGGTGACGAAGGTGGATTTGCTCCTTCTTGCAAAGACGGAAACGAAGAACCTCTGGAACTGTTAGTAGAAGCTATGGAAAAAGCAGGTTACAAACCTGGTGAAGACATGATGATCGCTATGGACGTTGCATCTTCTGAATTCTATAACGAAGAAACTAAGATGTATGACTTAGCTAAATCCGGTGGAGGAAGCAAGACTTCTGACGAAATGATCGATATGTATGCTGGTTGGATCGAAAAATATCCAATTATCTCTATCGAAGACGGACTTGACCAGGGCGACTGGGAAGGTTGGAAGAAGTTAACTGACAAACTGGGCAGCAAAGTTCAGTTAGTAGGTGACGACTTATTCGTTACTAACCCTGACATCCTTCAGGAAGGTATCGAAAAGGGCGTAGCTAACGCTATCCTGATCAAAGTTAACCAGATCGGTACTTTGACTGAAACTTTCGAATCTATGGAATTAGCTAAGAAGCACAACTACACTTGCGTAGTATCTCACCGTTCCGGAGAAACTGAAGATTCTACAATCGCTGACATCGCTGTAGCATTCAACGCTGGTCAGATTAAGACTGGTTCTCTGTCTCGTACAGACCGTATCTGCAAATACAACCGCTTAATGAAGATCGAAGACGAATTGAACAAACGCGGCGAAGTTAAAGTAGCTAAGTACTTAGGAAAGCACTCATTCTACAACTTATACAAGAAGTAAGATGTGATTAATTAAGCCCTTGAAAAAGGGCTTTTTTTGTGGTTGAAAAAACCTCCCATGAGGTTTATTGTATATTCCGAAACGAGGAATATATTATGTTGTTTATCGCATGTGATAAAAAAGGCATGGAATTAAAAAATCAGCTTGTGGATGCACTCGTATCACATCAGATCGAATATGTCGATCTGACACGAGAAGGAGATAGCTTTTTAGATGCTGCTGACCGGGTCTGTGACCATGTCTTAGAAAATAGGCAGATTCATAAAGGTATTATCATTGATGAATATGGTACCGGATCTTTTATGGCAGCCGTAAAACGAAAATATATCATCTGTGCCCAGTGCTCTGATGAGCATTCCGCAAAGATGACCCGTGATCACAACAACGCTAATGTGATCACAATGGGAGCCGGTATTATCGGGTTTGACGTTGCAGCGCGTATTGCATTGCGTTTCTGCAAGGCAGCTTACTCAGGCGGACGTCATCAAATTCGTGTTGATATGCTGGATAAGATGGGAAATGAGGAATCGTTATGAAAATCGCAATCGGAAATGATCATATCGTCACCGATATCAAAGAGAAACTGAAAGCTTATCTGGAAAAACAGGGACATGAAGTTATTGATTTTGGAACTTACGATTTTGAGAGAACGCATTATCCCATTTACGGAAGAAAAGTCGGTTTAGCCGTTGTATCCGGTCAATGCGATATCGGTATTGTGATGTGCGGAACCGGTGTTGGTATCACCAATGCGGCCAACAAAGTAAAAGGTGTTCGCTGTGTGCTTGCAGGGGATGTAGAAACCGCCAGAGCTGCCAGAGCCGAGTTCGATGCCAATGTGCTTGGTGTGGGCGGAAGAGTATTAGGCATGGGAGCTATCGAAGATATTACGGATATCTTCCTTACAACACCATATAACGGAGAAAATAAGGCCGTTATCGAGCAGTTAAACAATAGGTCATCCTATGATGACGATGAACATTTTTTCGATGAATTTTTGGAAAAATGGGAAAGAGGAGAATATCATGACTAAAATATTTGCACATCGCGGAGCCAGCGGATACGAACCGGAAAATACATTAAAAGCTTTCCAGGCAGCATATGAACAGGGAGCAGACGGAATCGAATTAGATGTTCAGCTCAGTAAAGACGGAAAGATCATGATCATGCATGATGAAAAACTAAACCGCGTAACCGGGAAAAAAGGCTGGTTAAAAGATTTTATGGCAGCTGATCTTGCCCGCATGGCAGTACGCTCCGGCATGTTGAATAATTCCGCCAAAATACCTTCTTTGGAAGAAGTGCTCAAATGGGCCAAGCCATTAAATATCGAAATTAATATTGAATTTAAAACCGGTGTTATTGCCTATTCCGGAATTGAGGAAAAGGTCATTGAGATGGTAAAAAAGATGGGCATGGAAAAAAGAGTCATCTATTCATCATTTAATCACTACTCTATCAAGCGGACACTGGAACTGGCACCGGATGCGAAGACGGGATTATTGATTCGAGATGTATTTGTTGATATGGATGAATATACAAAGAAGATAGGAGCAGGTGCTATTCATCCGGCATTGTATCATCTATATATGGAAGATGTTTCTTCATTGTATCTGAACAGCGGCTTAAAGATTCGCCCGTGGACTGTCAATACAAAGGAAGAAATGGAATTCTGTTTTAAGAATAATATCGAAGCTATTTTTACTAATTATCCGGAGCGGGCAGTAGAGATTCGTAAGGAGATACAGGGGTTTTAGTCATAACCCCTTTTTATTTGTTCAGGAAAAATAAAATTCTGTATAATATAAAGAGAATTATTACCAATCACACAATATTTGCGTATTTAATAATAGAGGCGAAAGGAGGCATATACGATGAAACCGGATTTAGAAGCATGGGGGCGTCTATATGAAACAGCGATACAAATTCGCGAAAAGAAACCATGGGAAATGGTGAGTATAAATGATTTAATCGTAGTAAAAATGGATCGAAAAACATATTACTGTAACATTATCGGGCAGGATGCGATGGATCCCTGCATTGCGATTTATACAGGAAAAAAAGGCCTGGAAGATGTAACAGCTATGTTGAATGGACTCGACGAAGGCTGGAATGGGGGCTATCTGGCAGGTGATCAGGATTGCCTGATTTGTTACTATGGGGATAGGGATGAAGTCCCTGAAGATCAGATGGATATCATTCATGCCTTAAAGCCGGGATTCAGGGGAAAAGGAAATTGGATCTTCTGCAAACATGTTATGCCAAGATACTATCCTGTCACTCCTGAAAACGATGAAATCAATACGATGATCAAGGTATTTGAAGGACTCATCTATGGCATTGATCAATTGAAGGTACGGCAGCCGGATTGGTCTAGACAGTACTTATGTGTGTCTTACAGCAAAAAAGAAGGTACATGGTCGGCAAAGAATATGAAACATCCGGATTGTTTGATGAAATACTACATTGTTCGAATGGATAATCCTTCTGTTATACAGGAATTGAAAAATGCTCAAGTTACTGATGATATATGGTTTGTGGACCTTAATTATTTATTTATGCCACTTGAAGACGAAACAGGCCGCAAGGTAAATCCGCTGCTCTTTTTGATGCTCAATTTGACAACAGAGCTGATTGAAGATATGACCTTTGTTGAACCACAGGAAGATGAAGTGCAAATCATTGTGAATTATGTTTGTTCACATATTCTTGATACAGGCAGGCCCAAAGGAATCGTAACCCGCTGTCCGACGGTTTATTATGCAGTTCAGGATCTATGTGATTTATTAGATATCGATTTAATGGTAGATTTTGAAGGACATGTCAGTGAAGTTCTGGAAGAAATTATTGATGGCTTTTTAGATTTTGTTGATGATCCGGATACAGAACATACCGGCTTACTCAATTAGGAGGATATATTTATGAAAGTAGTAGATATGCATTGTGATACGATACTTGGGTTATTAAATAATGAAGAACATTTTCGGGATGCTTCGTTGTTATCTAATGAGTTTAGTGTTGACTTAGAGAAAATGAAAAAAGGGGATTATCTTCTTCAAAATTTTGCCTTATTTACACACTTGAAAAAAAGAGATATACCGGAAGATCAGGCAATGCGTTTATATGATATGTATTGCCACCAGATGGAAGCTTACAGCGATATTATCGCTCCGGTCTATACATATGCGGATATTGAGGCCAACCAAAAGGCAGGCAAGCTTTCTTCTCTGTTAACCCTTGAAGAGGGTGGGGTTGTCTTTGATAATCTTGCGATGCTTAGAAACTGGTATCGTATGGGAGTAAGAATGATTAC
Organism: Faecalicoccus sp.; assembly: GCA_017941505.1. The sequence continues at coordinate 11,016 of JAGAWH010000221.1, forward strand.
ATTGACATGGAACTTTGAAAACGGAATTGGTTTTCCCAATCTATCGTTAGGAAGCTTCCCGGACTATCATATGGCTGCCTTAGGACAGCGTGTAGATGCCCTGAACGGCTTAACGGACTTTGGTTTGGATTATATTCAGGAAATGGAAAGATTAGGCATTATTATTGATGTATCGCATTTAAATGATGCCGGTTTCTGGGATGTGATTGATTATACATCTGCTCCTTTTGTGGCAAGCCACTCCAATGCCAGAGGCATTTGCCCGGTTGCCCGGAATATGTCTGATGAGATGATCTTAGCCTTAGCTGATCGAGGCGGAGTGATGGGAATCAACTTCTGCGGAGATTTCTTGGAGCTTCATGACAAGCCAAATGGTCCAAGCCGCATTTCAGCCATGGTGGAGCAGATCAAATATATCCGTAATTTAGCCGGTATCGATGTCATTGGATTGGGTACGGATTTTGATGGGATAGACTGTGAATTGGAAATTAAGGATGCCTCCCAGATGCAGAAATTAGCGGATGCACTAAGAGCGGAAGAGTTCACTGAAGAAGAAATTGAAAAGATTTTCTATAAAAATGTTTTAAGAGTATATAAAGCGGTATTGAAATAAGAAATGCCCGGCACTATGTGCCGGGCATGTATTTTGATTAGAGAACTAAGAAGCCAACATATCCTAAGATGGACATGATTACTAAGAAGCCGATACCATACGGCATGATCTTTGATAATAACTTGGAATCCTGTCCGTTTCCATCAACGCTGGAAAGGGCAATCGCAATACTTTGCGGTGATAACATCTTACCGGCTGCAACACCAAGTGAGTTTAGTGCTACCATCCAATATGGATTGCTTCCAAGTGTATCGGCAGCCTGTTTCTGTACGGCACCGAATAGTACACCGGAGTTGGTTCCCGATCCTGTAACAAAGGTACCTAATGCACCAAGCCATGGAGCAAAGATCGGATAGAAGCTTCCCGTTACACCGATCGCAAAGGCAGCGATATCGGAAATCATTCCGGAGTAGCCCATGATCTTAGCGCATCCAAGTACGGATAACATGGTAATGATTGTACCCTTCATCTGTACCAGGGTTTCCTTTAAAGTAGTGATATACATTTCAGAGCTTGCCTTCTGAATAACACCGCCGATGATGGCAGATAAGAAAATCCATACACCCGGTGTATTAATCCAGGAGAAGGTAATCGTAGAAGGATTTGCTCCGCTGTAGATTGTGGTTGAAGTCGCAAATTGTGACAGGAACGAATTGATCGGAGCCACCAGCTTTGAAGTCAATAATAAGAATACGAAGATACAGATAAATGGGGAAGCAGCTTTTAATGCTTCATTGACACTGATTTTCGTATCAGATACTTCCATTGCATATTCCGGTGGAGTTTTTAATTTAGATCCCATCAGGATCGTTACAGCTAAGGAGCATACACTTCCGACAACCGCTGCAAGTTCCGCGCCGACAAATTTACCGATGATGGTCATTGGAACTAAGAAGCTCAAACCGGACATAAATGTTAAAGGAACAAGTCCCTTTAAGCCTTTAAAGCCTTTTCCTGTTGCCATTACAATTAAGAATGGGCACGCAATGACAAAGATACCTAACTGCAGTGAAGTCCAATAAGACAATGTCGTATTTTCTAAGGATACTAAGTTTGCCAGTGTTACGGTTGGAATACCGATGGAGCCAAACGGAGTCGGAACACCGTTGGCAATCAAACATACCAGGCAGGAGAACAGAGGCTCAAATCCCATTCCTACAAGGATACCGGCAGGAATCGCAATCGCGGTACCAAATCCGGCCATACCTTCCATAAATCCACCAAAACACCATGCTAAGAGCAATACGACAATTCGCTTATCATTCGATACCGAGGAAATTAATTGTTTTATTATATCCATTCCTCCGGTCTTAACAGTTAAATTATAAGTGAATACGGCTGCGATAATAACAAGAATAATAGGCCATAATGCCATCAGGAATCCTTCTAAAGCAGCTGTAGCGGTTTCCATGACCGGCAGATGCCAATAAAAGATTGCGAGAATAGCGGAGATGACAAGTGACCCAAAAGCTGCCTTAAAAGTAGGCATTTTCAGCACGATCAAGCCAAATATGAGCCATAGAATCGGGGCTAGACCGAGCAAAAAATTCAGGAAGTTCATAAATTATCTCTCTCTTTCTTTTACTCTGATTGAATTATACCAAATATATAGATGGATGGGACAAAAAAAGGATGGAAATCCATCCTTATAAATAAGAGAGTCTACTCAAGGCATGCATCCAGATCTTCTGCGCTTAAGCCAATCATTTGATCAAAATGGAAAGTTCCATCTACACAGGTGCATCGGCCGACATAGCCATTTGGCATAGGGGATAATCCTTTTTTAATGCGCAATCCCAGAAGCTTTTCTTTGGAGATATTAAACAGCATAGATAACATCCAGATAAAGGCACCACCGTGCGATACGATTAATACGGTGTCCCCATCCCGACATTCATCAAAAATCTTTGCGTAGGTCTCTTTGATCCGCTTTTCAAAAGATGCATAATCATCACCGCCGACATCTTTCCAGTTAAATGTTTTACGTCTATGGTCGAATTCCTCTTTGTGAGCCTCGTTATCTGCTCCTTCATAGATTCCAAAATTAATCTCCTTTAGACCTTTCATTTCAGATCGAGGAATGTTTCTTCCTTCCAGGATAATATCCGCAGTATCACGGCATCTTTCGCTGGTGGATGTAAAAGCGCGGTTTAAAGGAGCCTCTTTTAAGATGTCTTTTGCCGTGTAAGCATCCCGGATTCCTTTTTCTGTCAGTGGGGAATCACACCATCCCTGCATCTTGTTTTGTGTGTTGAACAGCGTTTCACCATGTCTTACTAAATAAAAAGTAACTTTTTTCATACTATCATTCCATTTCTACGCTTGAATTATACCAAATTTGAGGCCGGACATGCCTTAGAAAAATGATTCTGTCCCAAATCGGGCGGATTTTTTTGTTTAAGGGGCAAAAAACGAATTATTTTAAAAAAATGTTCCATTTTGATGCCTGTTGATGTATTATAGGGGTACAAAGTAGCGGAAAGTGTCAGAAAGTGGGGGTGATGACACGTGTTCATGGGCGAATATGCGCATAATATCGATCGTAAGGGGCGATTGATCATGCCGGCAAAATTCCGAGAAGACTTAGGTGAACACGTTGTCGTAAACCGTGGTTTCGACGGCTGCTTAAACGTCTACACGACTGCTCAGTGGGAGACGGTTTTTAAAAATCTGTCCAGTTTACCTTCCAACAACAAGAACGCGCGTATGGTACAGCGTATGCTTCTTGCACAAGCGGCGGAATGTGAAATCGACGGACAAGGCAGAATATTGATACCTTCAAAGCTGGTGGAGCTGGCAGCTCTTGAAAAAGAGTGTTTGATAATAGGCGTCGGCAATCACCTGGAAATTTGGAGCAAGTCTCGATGGGAAGAATTAGAAGCGGAGCAGAGCGATTCTTTTGAAGAAGCAGCAGAACAGTTATCTGCGCTGGATTTCATGGGATAGAAAATGAAACATCAAAGTGTTCTATTAGATGAAGCAATTGAAATGCTTCAAATTAAAGAAGACGGAATCTATGTGGACTGTACCCTTGGCCGGGGTGGCCACAGCAGTGAGATTCTAAAAAGATGTGGTAGAGGATGGCTTTATGCCTTCGACTTAGATCAAAAGGCAATTGATGAAAGCACTCCTCGTTTACAAACCATCGGGCACAATTTTACATGTATTCATTCAGCTTATGAGAATTTAGGATCCGTCCTCGATGAAAAAGGGGTCAAAGAGGTAGATGGAATCCTGTTAGATCTTGGAGTGTCCTCGCCGCAGTTTGACGATCCTGAAAGGGGATTCAGTTATCGTTATGACGCAAAGCTTGATATGCGGATGGACCAGAGCCAGGAACTGGATGCCTGGACTGTAGTGAATACTTATGACAAAAAGGAACTGATTCGTATTTTAAGGGACTATGGAGAAGAACCTTTTGCCGCCAAAATTGCCACACAAATCTGCCGGCAGAGAGAATTGAAGACAATCGATACGACATTTGAATTAGTCGATGTGATTCGTTCAGCTTTGCCAAATTCGGTACTACGCAAAAAAGGGCATCCAGCCAAACAAAGTTTTCAGGCAATACGCATAGAGGTCAACAATGAGCTTGGCCAGCTTCCAATCGTATTAAAAGAGGGGTTAAAGCGATTGAAGCCGTGCGGCCGCATGGCAGTTATTACGTTTCATTCTTTAGAGGATCGAATCGTAAAGAACGTCTTTAAAGATGCGGCAGTGCCGAAAAAGGTAGATAAAAGGCTGCCACAATTAGGGATAGAAAATTTAGATTATCAATTAGTAAACAAAAAACCGGTATTAGCTGCTTCTGAAGAGATCGAGGCAAATCCTCGTTCTCATAGCGCAAAGCTGAGGGTTATTGAAAAAAAGGGGGGATACGATGAAGCGGAAGAAAAGCGTCAAAAAGCATAATAATAATAATCGGGCAATTCGTCCGGAACGCCTTATCTTTTGTGTATTCATTTTTTCAATGATCTTCTATTGCGGTACTAAAATTCTTTTAAATTCGTACAACATTACACTGGCGGCAGAAAATCAGGATCTGGAAAATGATATCTCCGGCAAGAAAGAAGAGATATCCACTCTTCGTGAAGATATCGAAAAGTTAGAAGAAAAATCCAGATTACTGGGTTTATTAGATGGACAAGTCGCCGAGAGTCAGTATAATATTTATGTAATCGAGGACGAATAGTGTTTTAATTAAGATTGGATTGATGCAAATGAGCACGAAGCGAACAAATCAACAGCTTAGAAGAATCATTGCAGTAATGGTTGTAATAGGAACATTAGTGGTGGCTAATGTTCTTTTCACTATGGTTACGCATTTACATATATGGTCCCGAGAAGATGTATTGAACCAGCCGATCGCAACAAGTATTGTCGATACTACCATTGAAGGGGTCCGAGGTACGATCTACGATAGAAATCATGTTGTCATCGCCCAGGAGCAGAAGGCTTATACGATGATCGCAATTCTGGATGATCAGGCAGTGGACAGTGAAGGGAACGCAAATTATGTATCGAATAAGGATGTCGATGAGGTGGTATCAAAAATCGCCCGCATTATACCGGATATCAATAAAAAGACATTAAGAAAAACTTTGAAAAATGCGATTGCCCAGGGAAAGGCACAAACGGAATTAGGAACCGGAACCAAGCGTTTGACCGAGGATGTCAAATCCAAAATAGATGCTTTGAACATTCCCGGAATTTCCTTTTTAGAGACGACAAATCGATATTATCCGACTACGCCTTTCGCATCGAATTTGATTGGCTTTGCGGCCTATGATGAAGATGAGGGGGATATCACCGGTAAATTAGGATTAGAACAGACATTAAATGATTATCTGACCGGAACAGATGGAAGGATCCAGTATCAGCAGACACTGGAAGGAAAAGTATTACCGGGAACGACGCATGTTTATTCCGAGGCGGTTGATGGCAACGATGTTGTACTTACAATTGATTCCAATTTACAGAAAACCGTTGAAGAGATGATGGCATACTCTTTAGAATCCAATGGAGCTAAGGTGGCATGGTGTCTTGTCATGGAACCGGAAACAGGAAAAGTTCTGGCATGGTGTTCTTATCCAAGCTTTAACCAGAATGAGCATAAGGAAATTCCGAATTATACCGACCGCATCAGTGAGGTAGCTTATGAGCCGGGTTCGGTTATTAAGTCGTTAACGTATGCGACCGCCATCGATACAGGAGTTTTCCCGGTAAATACATATTTCAGAGCCGGTGAATTCAATTATACTTATGATGCATCCACACAGACTATAAAGCGTATGCCTTCGGAAATCTCAACCGGGTATCCGATTATTGCCGATGCCCTGGAGACCGACTATGGAACCATTACCTTTGAAGATGGTTTGGCCCATTCTTCCAACGTAGGTATCTGTGAGCTGTTATCAAAATATGTGAATTATAATGATTTCCAGAAATATATGGATGCCTTTGGCTTCTTTAAGGAAGTCGGCACACCGTTTGTCAATGAAACGGCAGGAACCAAAAATATGGGACTGCCGATGGATTATATGTCCAGTGGTTTTGGACAGGCATCTTCGGTAACGGTATTGCAGTTATGCCAGGCATATTCTGCACTGTTCAATGACGGAAATATGATGATGCCTTATGTCGTAGATTCGATTATTGATTCTGAAACCGGTGAGGTCTTAAAAAAATACGAGCCAACGGTAACCGGAACACCGATCTCAAAAGAGACCGCAGAAAAAATGAAACCATTGATGCGCCATGTATTGGATCCGTATATGTCAGGTGATCGATTTGCGATTGAAGGCGTGGATATTCTTGCCAAGACCGGAACCGGTGAATTGTATAACGAAGAAACCGGAACCTATGATATGACAAACTTTACTTCCAGCATTATGGCAGCAGCCCCGGGCGATGATCCAAAGGTTATGGTTTACTGGGGTATGGTTTCTGCCAACTATGTGGCGTATTCTTCATATCCTTTCCAGCAGATCTTACTTGCGGCACTTGAAACGGTAGGATCCAGCGGATCGGATACGCAGACGGAACAATCTGCTCCGATTGAAGATGGATGGGAAAGCTATACGATGCCATCTTTGATCAACCATTCTCTGGATTATGCTGCCGGACAAATGGAAGGCTGGAAGACAACGAATATTATTATTGGCGATGGTACCAGCATTATAGATCAATATCCGCTTCCATCAACTGTTGTGAATTCCTATGACCGTGTCTTCTTACTTACGGATGGAGCTACGATCACAATGCCGGATATGATCGGAATGACCCGCAAGGATTTGACCGCATTCTGGCGAATGACAGGAATTTCGGTGGAGACATCCGGTTATGGTGTTGTCACAGAGCAGAATATTGAGCCGGGTGAGGTGATTGATTCGTCAACACAGATATCTGTTGTGATGAATTAATGTGAAAATGTTATTTTCATGACTTAATTTTTGATATAATATGTTATAGTTATACCGTGAATTAAAAGGAGATGTCGAATGAGTAAGAATAGAGTATATGCGGCAGTGGAAATTGCGGATCAGGAAGTCCGCTTGGTCGTAATGGAAATCTATGAAGCTCGAAACAATGTTCTTCGTGTAGAGCGAATTCCTTGTTCGGGTGTTCAGGATCAAAAGATCGTGGATGAAGCGGCCGTTGTGACTGCAGTTCGTCAAGCTTGTACGAATGCGACAGCAGCCTTAGGCTTTCGAATTGAGCGCGTCCTGCTGGCTATTCCGAGTGTAAATGTTCAGCGCTCTAATCAAAAAGTTCATATCCAGATTGAAGATGGTACAAAGAATATTCGTATTTTCCATATTCAGCAGGGATATCAGACGGGAATCCAGAAAAAGATGGGTGACCAGCTGGAATTTGTGAATGCCAACCGTATTTCATATATAGTAAACGGAGTTGAAACTACAAAGCTTCCGCTTTCAGAAAGCTGTGAAGATTTCTATATGGATATTGATCTGTTGTTTGCGGATAAGGAAACCCTTTTCGCATATGCACGCTGTATCGAACAGGCCAATTTGGAAATTCTGGATGTATGTGTAGATTCCTATGCGATGGCACAGCAGACAGGAGCTTTGTTCCAGGATATGTCAAGACCGGCAATCCAAATTGATTTAGAGAAAGAGCACGCAACGTTGAGTGTATTCCAAAGCGGACGTTTAGTTACATCTATGATTTTAAATCGAGGATATAACTGGTTTATTGAATCACTCGCTTATAAATATGATTTAACAGACGATATCCGTTACCGCCTGCTTCAAAATCTTTTCGTCGCAAAGGAAGAAGAAGCGGGAGATGAAGTGGTTTATATTGAGGCTAAACCGGATATGCGTGTTGAAATCACTGCAAAGGAACTTGCAGAATCCGTACTTCCGAGAATCCGTCAATGGATTGCAGAAGTTAATGAAACATGCCTGCCGATTATTCGCCAGAGTAATAGGGCTAAATATATACTTTCCGGTCAGGGTTCGAACTTTATTGTCATGAGTAAGATGTTGAAGGCATTCAATGCCAATGCGTCTTTATATCATGAAGAGAGTATTGGTGCCCGCGACGGTGCTTATGTCACAGGTTTAGGCATGGCTTATGCATGGCAGTCGATTAACCGTATTCGCCGTAACAAAAAGATCAGCGCCAACAAGAATGAATTGGAAGCAAGTATCGATTCCATTAACCAGAGAGCAAGAAACGGTGAAGGCGGATTTACTAAGAAATTGAAAAGTGTAATTTTGACAGAAAGGGATTAGCAGAGGTGCAAAAACATGGCAGAATTTAATCAGGTTGCAAACATTAAAGTATTTGGTGTAGGTGGCGGAGGATCCAACGCCGTTAACCGAATGGTAGCTGACGGGGTACAGGGTGTAGAGTTCTATATCGCCAACACAGATATTCAGGTTATGAAGAATTCTCCTTGCCAGAACAAAATCGTTTTGGGAAGAGATACTACAAAAGGTTTAGGAGCCGGTGGAAATCCGGAATTCGGACGTAAAGCGGCTGAGGAAACTGAAGGTGAATTACGTGATGCGATCAAGGGTGCTGATATGGTATTTATCACTGCCGGCATGGGCGGTGGAACCGGAACCGGGGCTGCACCGTTAGTAGCTAAGATTTCTCGTGAAGAAGGCGCTTTAACAGTTGCGGTTGTAACAAGACCATTCACTTTTGAAGGTAAAAGACGCGCTAACAACGCATCGGAAGGTATTGATGAATTAAAGAAATATGTTGACTCTTTAATCGTTGTATCCAATGACAACTTATTAGAAGTAATCGGACGTAAGCCGATCGAAGAAGCATTCCAGGCAGCTGATAATGTACTTCGTCAGGGTGTTCAGACTATCTCTGATTTGATCGCTGTACCGGCACTTGTTAACTTAGACTTTGCGGATGTTCGTTCCGTAATGCAGAACCAGGGTCGTGCTTTGATCGGTATCGGTATGGCAGAAGGCGAAGATAAGGCTGTTACTGCAGCAGAACGCGCTATTCAGTCTCCGTTATTGGAAGCTCAGATCAATGGTGCTCAATCCGCTATCGTTAATATTACCGGTGGCGACAAGGTTTCTTTATTTGATGCTCAGAATGCCGTAGCTGTAATTCAGGATGCTGCAGGCGGCGATGTTGACTGCATCTTCGGTATCGCAATCAACGAACAGTTAGGTGACGCAATCATCGTTACTGTTATCGCAACAGGATTTGAAGAACCGGCTAAGAAAGTAGCTAGAAGACCTCAGAGCTCTGATTCATTAAACGTTGGAACAGGCGGCTTATTTACTACTCCTAGCGTAGCAGCCGGAACAGGTGTTGTTACAAGTGTTGACGAACCTGCAAATCAGGATGATTCCATCCCGAACTTCTTCTTTAACCGCTAATGATCTTTCTATATATTGATGATACATATTTTCTGCCGGGTGAATTTTCCCGGCAGATGCTTTATAAGCTGTCGGTTGTTCTCAGCGAGAATACCATTCCTTTAGTGATGATCAGCACTTCAGGACATAATCAGCGGGCGATTGAGCGCTTTACAAAGGATTTTGAAGAGATTCGTTTTATTCTGGGCGATACGCGTTTTGAATCAGAAGGAAATGAATATATCCTGGATAGAGAATCATTGTCTGTTAACGGAAGAGTTTTACATCCATATGAAGGAACCTATTATCGAATTGATAGCTCAACATTAGAAATCGAGCGAATCTATCTCTATTTTTTCCCAAATGAAGAGACGGATATGATTTCTCTTTTCACTCAGGAAATCAGTGATGTGATTGATGAGATGACAGGGCAATCGAAGAAAAAGAAACTAAAATCTTAAGTGACTAAAGCGGTCACTTTTTCTTATGGAATTTATCACATAATTCACATAATTTACATATTTCGCTTGTATTTAAAGGCTTTTCAGTATATAATTCAAGTGTAATTAGAAAAGACAGATCCGGTGTTCATTCAGACCCTCAATTCTACTCTGCATGATAGTACGCACATCGGACTGGTCATAATCA
>JAGAWH010000222.1 GCA_017941505.1 Faecalicoccus sp.
ATCGGTTCCTGCATATTCTGTATTCCTTTCTTATCGTTCACAAGCCCATTATAATATATTCGTTTCTGTATATCGATACAAAATGTATCGATTTTGTAGTTCATGACCCTATTTTTTGATAATGATCGATTAAACACCAATAGGATGGCACACTGAATCTTCGTTATTTCAACATTGAATTTATCAATATTATGTCTGCCTCTTTTATTACTAATACGCTAATTTTAAAAGAAAGTATAAATAATATATTTTGATGATTTGAAGACCATATTAAAAGCTGTGTGAAAATCGCACAGCTTATTTGTATTGATAAGCATATTCCTGGGCAATGAGAGTTGCCACAGAACATAGCTGATAAGGATGAGATGCCTGATCTAATTTAGAACCAAAGGTGAGTACATCATATACAAAAGATGTCCCGCTACCGTCAAAGATGGAGCATTAAAGAAGGTGTCTCATTACTTACATTCCAAAAGTGAATCATTATAGTAGATGCTGTTATGGAATTATTTCATTTCGTAACTGCCGGTTTTTCTTTATTCTTACCAATCCTAAATTGATTATTGAACAAATCGATGTTGAAATGAATCGATTAATTATCTACCATTGCTTAAAAGTATTTCCTAATATATAATCTAATTGTAAACTATGGGCTGGTCGAAAGACCCGGGTCCACATAACCGGCGGGTGAGACACCCGCTATTTCATTTTACGAGGTAACAGAAATGATAAACGAACTAAGCGTTTTTGTTGATGAATCAGGCGATTGGGGCGATTATGACTTTCACTCTCCATATTACATTGTTTCATTTGTGTTTCATGATCAAAAAGAAGACATTCATGAACAGCTTTCATTTCTCAATAATAGGCTGAAACTCATGGGCTTTCCAAATCATTGCATTCACTCCGGCCCCATCATACGAGGCGAAGACGAATATCGAAATATAGATAAAAGAACCCGTCAACATATCCTCCGTTCACTCATAACATTTATCCAAAAAACACACATCCAAATCCAAACTTTCTATATTGAAAAAAAACATATCGAAAACAGTATTGAAGCATCCGGAAAATTAGGCAAACTCATTGCACGGTTTATAAAATCAAATTATTCTTATTTTACTTCCTTTGATATTATTAAAGTCTATTACGACAATGGACAAATAGAACTTAATAAGATATTATCTAGTGTTTTTAATTCGCTGCTTGATAATGTGATTTTTAGAAAAGTTCTTCCAAAAGATTATAGTCTTTTCCAGGTAGCCGACCTTGCATGCACTTTAAAACTGACTGAATTAAAAATGGCTGCACATCTATTATCTAAATCTGAAAGCAACTTTTTTGAAAATGAAAGAACAATAAAGAAAAACTATTTAAAACCTGTCCACAAAAAAATCTTTCCGTAGTTTGCCTATAATGAGATCTAAAATGAAAAGATGTAAAAAGGTATATTTACCTGCAAAATAAAAAACTGTGCGAAAAATCGCACAGCTCATTTGTATTGATAAGCATATTCCTGGGCAATGAGAGTTGCCACAGAACATAGCTGATAAGGATGAGATGCATGATCTAATTTAGAGTCAAAGGACAATACATCATACACAAAAGACGGGCATGTATCCTTTCCGGATATCATCCAAATTTTGGGATGTTTCTTTCTTTGCGACAGGGATCTTTCATTTCCTTCAAAGAAACTTCCTGTATAAGAGAATACCAGAATTAAATCCTTTTCATTTGCTGCTTTTAAATGATCCATCTGGGACGCAAAGGATGTATTGGTGTAAACCTGTTTACCGCAAAAAGCCAAATCAGAGGCGAGTGATATCGCTGCAGCCTGCGCTTTTAACAGTCCAAAGATGGCAACCCGATCATATTGATGAATGTCTTTGATTAAGCGGGATAGCTTTTCTTTATCGACCGAATGAATGGCAGTATGAACTGCAGATACAATATTATTTTCATATTCCGTAAAGCGGTCTTTTTGATCAAGTGCCTGGGATTGTCTTTCTAATGTAAAGTCTACACTGGTTAAGATTTCCTTGAATTCGGCAAAGCCTGACAAGCCTATCTGATTACAGAAACGGGATATGGAACTTACCGATACACCACAGAAATCAGCAATCTCCTGAATCCCAAAATCCTTTATCTCATCGATATGATTCAATAAGGTCGAGGCAATGGCGGCATTACCTGCCCCATATTTTTCACTTGTGATGGTACCGAGAAATAAAACCGGTAAGCGACTGTAAATCATAGATGTCCTCCGGGAGGTTTATTTTCCTCCGGCTACATCATATAACATTCTCTGCTTAATTACAGAAGTATCTTTGCCAAATGCTTCAATTAAGGCAAACGCAAACGGCATAACGGTTGCCGGACCCTGGCTTGTGATCATATTTCCATCACGTACAACTACATCATCCGCATGGAAATGTGCACCTTCCATAAATTGGGCATAACCGGTATATCCTGTTAAATGTCTTCCTTCGATGACACCGGCTGCCGGTAATACTCTTGTTCCAAAGCACATTGCAGTCACAAACTTACCCTGTTCATTGAATTCCTGAGTAATTTTAATTACTTCCGGATTGGCAATTAAATTCGGTCCGCCGGGTCTTCCTCCCGGGAAGAATACAGCATCGCATTCACTTACAGCATCATGAGAGAACATCTTGTCTGCCTTCAACATAACATTATGCATACCCTTTACATAAATATCATCTGTCATTGAGAATGTGATTGCTTCAAGCTCAGCACGGCGAAGAAGATCTACCAGTAACATTGTTTCGCTTTCTTCGTAACCTTCTGCCATTAAAATTGCGATTTTATTCATCAACCTTTCCTCCTTCATCAAATGCGTGATCATATAACATCTTATCTTTAACTGCCTGCACATCCGCTCCTAACAAATCGGATAGATAATAGGCAAACTGATAAGCTAGAGACGGTCCTCGTCCTGTCACAATATTTCCATCCTGTACAACTGATTCAGCCATATATGTTCCGTCAGTAATCTTTTTTTCATATCCCGGATAGGCAGTAAATTTCTTATCCTTTAATAATCCTGCTTTGAATAATACTTCCGGGGCAGCACAGATGGCACATACATATTTTCCTTCATTATTCATTGTTACTAAGATATCGCGAAGCTTTTCGCTTTCTCTCATGGCATCGGTTCCACCGTAACCGCCCGGCATCACGATCATATCCGCATCCTTTGTGCTTTCATCGATTGCCTTGTCACACATCATGGTAATGTTGTGAGCTCCTGTAACTTCCTTTCCATCCAATCCGGCAGACTTGCAGTCAATTCCGGATCTTCTCATAATATCGATAATAACCAGCGCTTCTCCTTCTTCAAAGCCGCCCGCAATTACTACTTCAACTTTCTTTGACATATTGTTGTCCTCCTTTATCTGCAGTATAGTAAACCTTTCTTAAACATTCAATTTATTTCCAGAAATTGGAAAAAGCTGCCTTTTAAGCAGCCAATGGCGTCAACCTAAAAGTGTTGATGCCTTATTTTTTGGCTTGCAGTAATCTTAACTACTAACCGTGAAGGTAAATACCATCGAAGAAAGCTCATAATGAGACCAAAGACAGTTCAAAAGAGCGCACGAAAACTC
>JAGAWH010000223.1 GCA_017941505.1 Faecalicoccus sp.
CTGCTCTTCCAAAGATAAAGTAGATTGATTTTTATCTTTTGCGATCACAATCCTCGCCTCTTCTAAATCGATTTTTTCTAACGGATTGATTTGACCGTCATAATGTTTCGGGCGCAGGTAGTAAGCCCAATATTCACCATAATATAAATCATTGGTAACAGGCTCTATATTGGTATTAGGATTTCTTTTTTTCTTCACAAAGCTGGAATAGTCTTTCGGTGTTGTCATCTGTACCGGATGGGCACAGATATCCCAGATCGGAATATCAAATATTTGAGCAAGTGCTGTTAATTCCGGAAGCTGGATACCTCGTGTTTCCTCCGGATTAAACATAGCACCGATCTTAGCTGCCGAAGTGGGAACCTTATAACGGTGTTCTATCTCACTGGCAATCTTAGCATAGTTAAGACTCATTCCTTCCATTTCGAGTTCAAAATTTTGTTTCCATTCAATTAATCTCTTTTTTATCAAATCGTTATAGTTGTATCCACTGATTTCAGGACCCATAATCGTCCCATCTTTAAATTTAACCTCCATATATATTCCTCCTCATCAATATTCTAACATATTTATTATTTTATTTCTCATTTTTGTTATGCTTTAAATTCGCTCTGGATGTTTTTTGCGTCTATTATTTTCTATTTATATTATCTTCAATATATGGTATTCTTCTTTTACAAAGAAAAGGAGGATGTATCATGGAAAATACAATTAATTATGTTGATCTTACAGAAAAGGCACTGCAAAGAGAAGGATTGGAATTTGAAAAGACCACCCTATACAGCAAAACAAAATTCAATGTTTCTCTGCGTGCATATAATGTACCGGGACTTTTTGTTTCTTTGGTTGTGGATAATAATGACGGTGATGTCATGTATCGCTCTTATCTGACCTTTGATGTCGAGAAACATAAACAATCGGATATCATTATGGAATGTAACAAACTGAACAGTGAATACCGTTTCCTGAAAATGTATTTGGATGATGACGGTGATTTATGTGCTGCATACGACTTTGTCTTATATGAAGCAGATGAAGACACTCTCATAGAAAAAATCGTTGAATTATTCTTCCTTTGTTTACGAATCACGGACAAATGCACCCCGCATCTTATGAAACCAATATGGGAACAAAATGAAGACAGCCATAATGAAACGAAGATGAAAATATTTAAATATGATCCTCAGGGGGAAACAAATTGAATAAGACATTAAAAAGAAACGATGCGAGCTTCTGGCTCGTATCGTCTATCTTATTATTATTATTATTGATTCTGTGGGTGCATACTTTAATTAAGATGTTGAGTTTCTTAGAGGTCTATAACGAATTCGAGTTATTGTATACAGCATTCATTACGATGATCTTGGCAGGTTTAGCGTTTGGACTCATCTCCGGTCTTGATTTTTCATTTTTTTGTCGTTCTACGTATTTTTGTATTATACGATTTTCTCTTTCTTTATTAATTCTTTTGGGGCTCTATTGCCTGGAAACAAAAACCGATGTCTTTTCCCTGTTTGCCTCAAACCAAATTATCCTGCGGAATTGGACAATGGATAAAATCCACTTACTTTATGTTTTTTTGATCATATGGTTTCCTGCCAACATTACCTGGATTTTCAAAGCAATGGAAAAGGAAAAATTTAACCGGATAGCAGCCACTCTGGGAATTGTTTCCGTCTGTGTTTTTACACTTGAAGAAATGCTCTTATGTAACTCACTGGCCAACGGCTATAAGGTGGATATGATCATTCTCAATACAATCACCATCGGTATTGCCATGTGGAAACACGGTCAATTCATACCAAACCGGCAGCAGATTATCTTCATTCTATTGTATTTGATACTAAGGATCGGTCTTCTTCCGTTATGCACCGATCGTTGGGGAGCAGATATGACACTATTTATGCAGGGCGTTGAAAAGACAGATTTTCCGAAACTTGTTCATGAAGTAGTAACCCATGCTGCTCTTTTAGGTACATCCAAATATCTAATGGATTCTGAATTTGTGGTGACATGGTTGTTCAATCAAAACGTCCCTGTTTTGCAGGTTTTATATTACGGTGGCTGGATTGCCGGCATCCTATATGTCGCCTCCCTTTTGGCTCTGACTGTCTGTATCATAAAAAATCTCAATTTAAAAAAAGGAAGAAATCACAGATGTTTTCTGATTTATGCCTCAGCAGCTTCATGCCTGGTAATGGAAATCGTATTGGGGATTCTTATGAATTTCGGTGTACCTTTTTTCGCAAACATCCCGTTTTTCAATGGGTATTGGTCATTTATCATGTTGGCACTGGTATTTATATGCGGTATTGAAAATCATGCGATACAGGAAAATGAATCGTTTGTTCCACTCAAAAATATTTTAAAAAAGCCGGGGCCTTATATCATATTGGATGAAGACGGTAATGATTACAATCCGGATAACAGTTTTGAATATGTAACCATTCATAATAAACACTTTAAGCTGGAACGATGCGACTATGAACAGAAAGAGTTTGCGATTCTTACGACAATGTCCTTTCCTTTTAAACAAAGATGTATTTTAGAATCCATAAATAATGAATGGGTCGAAACCGAGAACGCAAAAATTTTGGAACTTGCCGCTAAATACTATAAATATCATAATATACCGGAATATTTGGAGGATACGATTTATGAAGAACACATTACTTGATTCCATCAAAATCTTTTTTATAGAAAAAATATGGCTATATATTTTAGCTTGGATTTTATTTATTTATGCGTTTTGTTCGATTTGGGAATTCACACTAACTAATACATATAATCATCTCTATAAAGATTCCATTTTAACCAGAATGGTAGACTATTTCCTTTAGAACGGATGGCACCGCTATCCATAATACACATAGATCTGCAGCGGCGCATATTGATCGATGCTCTCCTTTCCTACCATATGCTAACAGATATGTTATTTTATTTAGCATTTATGGCATGTATCGAAATCTTATATGCGTAAATAAACTTCTATTATATACTATTTATATTAATACAAATAAATGTTAATATATTTACAAAGATAAGGAAAGCTTATCTACAGGAAGCAAAAAACTTCTTATCTGTCCCTGCATATAAACAAGAATATGCGAAATCATATCACAAGTATTGAGATCAATAGAAAATATTTCATATAGGGGTACCGAAATCCCGTGCATAAAGATTTTTCATAGTGAACCTTCCTCCAAGGCGTTTCCCGTAAATTCTTCCAAACACATCGGTACCCCACCCCCTTTCTTTACAATTTGACTTTTTAAAAAGCTGCGATAATACCCTTTATTGCAGCTTGACTTTCTTAACGGAAATGAGGTGAACATATGTCTACAAATTATTATCAACTTCTATGTGAAGAATGCCATCAGGCCTTCCGGCAAAAATTAAAACCCCGAGACTTTTGACAAGGCTGCGGCTCGACCAGGAGTTAACCATCATCAAAGAAAGAAATCTTGGATTTGGAATGTGGTTTATCCATTTATTGTTTAAGGAATTTGTGGATCAAGGAGTTCCTTTCTCCACAAGAGGGGCTGCCGGAGATAGTTTTATCCTCTATCTTCTGGGACTGACACATTATAATCCGGTAGAAAAACATCTTCCTGCTCTCTTTTTCTACGGAACGGAATCAAAACCGCGTCCTTTATCCTACCAAATCAATCTTTCAAAGAAGGACCGCCAAAAGGCAATTCAAACACTTTGCGATATGTTAAAGATATCCATAAATGAAGGAGAAGTTCAAAGAGCGTCCGTGGTTGAAGTGATTCTCCAAGTCAATTCCTTAGGCAGCGATTATACTAAAACGGAGTTTATAAAAGATAACGGCACATTATCTATTTTAGTTCAAGATCATAAAACACCGGCAAACCATAGTTTTACGATTCGCATGTACTTAAATAAAGATGTCGAAGTTTTATGCCAATTATCAAATGCCACAAGCACAAAAGTTCCAAGAAAACCGGAAAAAGAAAATGAGATATTTTCCGTATTTGAACAGCCATCTCTTGCCGGAATCGGATCTATGGATCACATCTTCATTCGTGAATATGTTCTGGATACGATACATCCCCACTCTGTATCCGATCTGGCAAGGCTGTTAGGTCTGGCACATTCTTCAGCGGGATACACAAAACTTCAAAGGCCTTTATTGAAGGAGGAAACCATCAACTTAACACAAACTATATCCGGTGCGGAAGATATCTACCATATTCTAAGAAAGTATGACTTCTCTGAAGAATATGCCTACGATTTGATTCTTGGCATCAACAAACATACTAAAAAAATCGATGAGGAAATTGAAAAAGAATTATTAGAACATGGTATACCCGATATTATTGTAAAGATTTTAAAAGAAGTATCCTATGTATTCTATGCCGGTCAAAATTATGATTATGCATGGCAGCTCTTAGCCCTGGCATATTATAAATATCATTATCCTGAACTCTTTGAATCAATCATAAATGGAGATAAATCTTAAAAAAACGGCATAAAATTGCCGTTTTTTAAATCATATGTGAAATCAATCCAATGATAAACATGTGAACCGGATAATACCAATAGAAAAACTTACCCAGCCATGCCGCTTCACCGCGCTTCCCATTATACAATGCCAGCAGCGGAACGGTGAACCAGCACGCCATATGGACCATGGCGTAAATATGGCTGTTAAAGATAAAGAAGCCTAACGCATAACAGGTCGTCATAGCCATCAGCCATACCATCTGCTTATAGAACTTTCCATAGTTTCTTCCTACCATCAATATCGCAAGCGGAGCTGCACAGCTCCAATCGGATGTGACGGTAAGTATGCAACCGATAATCGTAATGATGATCTTTAATGCAGTACTCATGGATTCTGTATCCCAAACCTTCAAAAAGATTAATCCCCACATTAAAGGCCATGCGATACTGGTGGCATTGAACATTAGATTCTCTAAAGGATTAAAACTTTGGTGTGCAAAATAACAGAAGGCAAAATGACTGACTACTGCAAGCAATGCCATTCGTCTTAAATACTTTTTGAAATCATGTGTATGATGATATCCTTCTGCCACAAAGAACAACATGATTGGTGCTGTTAAGCGTCCGATGCAGTGTAAGAAGATCTGTATCGGTACCTCAGCCTGAGCATAGGTATCAATGCCCATCCATGCCAGATGGTCAATTGTCATAGTGATAATCGCAACTAATTTCAATGCGTTACCGCTAAGACCAAATTGTTTTGTAGGCGTTATCTCTGTCTGTGTCATAGAATCCTCCTATTCATTTGATATCATTACCATAAATCCAACGTTGGCTGCTCAATTGTTCTTTTCTGAGGATGGTAATCTATTTCGTCTTTTACTTCCTCCAACATTTTCATCATCGTAGTTCGATGAGAATACTTTCTTTCCCATTGATCAATCAATTTCTCTACAGCCTCTTTGCCTTTTGAAATCTTACTCATTTTCAAGAGGCATTCTTTCATTTGAGCAAGTATAGTCTTATTGGCTTTCCGACCGACCAATCGATATAACAGATTTGAATAAATCTTGATAAATTTTTCCGGATATTGATCTATTAACTTTGTACTATATGCATCTATTTTATCTTTAGATGCGTATTCAAGAGTCTTTAACAATTCATCGTTAGTTATTTCATTGCCAAATATTTCGATTCCCTTATTGGGATATTTTTGAAGAAAGGCGGTTCTGAACCGGTCCCATTGTTCTTTATCGCAAATGCTTCGAAGCTCATTCATCAACCGAAAGTCGGGATATTTGTCTTCCAATAACATATGGTTTAGAATTTCCCTTTCCTTATTGGTATCACCTGTCTTTTGGTAAAGATCTAATAGAGTAGTTTCCCACCTTAGTCCTGCTGGATGAATTCTTTCATTTTTAAGATAATGTTCTGCCGTAGGAATTGCATCACGGTATTTTCCTTTTTCAACTTGGAAATTCAGTAATCTTATTTTTACCTCATAGGTTGTATCGTGTTCTTCCAGCCACTTTTCATATTCATCCAAGTCTAAATGGCACCGTTCCAAATAATTTCTGTATGTATCCAGTGTTAATCCTAAATTTTCGACATTTTCCGGATTTTTTAATTCTTTTCGAATTTCATCCAATTGTACCCGTATATATTTAGGCTCATCGAATAAATTGTAGAACGCAAAAGAAATACTCTCACCGCATATCAGCTCTTTTTCCTTTGGTAGCATTTGAACAAACCAGTCAAACATTACATCCTTTTCTTCGTCTGGTGCCCGATGAATAATGTTATCCCAATCTTTTTCCAGCATTAAGCTTATCTCATATTGCGTGCTTTCATCATACATTCGAATTTCGTTAAGCACCATAAAAGCAGCTTTTAATATTTCAAACGCTGATAAATAATCCCTTTGGTTCATCAAATCGAATAACATATCATGAAGAATCTTTTCAAATCTTTCGGCAAAGACAGGACTCCAGCGTTTTTCTATCCATCCATCTTCATCACTGTATCGATTGTTGAGATTCCGAATCAGCGTAACCAATACAGTTGGATCACATACATTAAGACGAATTAAACCCTTTTCTGCCAGTGCAAACAGCGAAGCTGTTCCATGTTTACAATATCCCAGGCTTTCTGCCTCTTTACAGCTGCAGGTCATATCAAGCAGTTTGCTTCCTACCATAAATATTGAAACCGTATAATCCCTTCCATCTTTTACGATGACATTATATTTATTATGGCTGCCTTCAATATGTTTAACCATTCCGGCTTTATACAATTCTCTGCCTTCATCAAATTGAGAAGATTCTAATAATTCTTTCCATGCATCGTTCATCGCTAAACCCTCTTCATCAAACTACAAACTGTTCAAAAAAGACAGCACAGCTGCCTAATTCACAAATTCATACAAATACTTTTCTATCACAGGGGTCCACCATAATAAATAACCGGCCTGCGTAGGATGAACCGGATCTGCCATATATAATTTACGTTCCATATCCGTGATATCGTTGAATGTTTCATCATTCCAGAGATCAATGATCTCAATATCCCATTTCTTTTTCAATTCATACATCATCTTGACCATATCATCATACATCTCCGACATATTTTGTGGGATATCCTTTCCAAATTTTGGACTGGTGTAAAAGATAACCGGACAGTTCCATGTCTTCTTTACATAATCGATGATAAATTCAGTTGCTCCTGCAATAGTAGATGTATCAGAGTTTTCTTTTTCTTCCGTGATTGTACCCATCGGCATATTTTTATGCATATCATTGGTGGATAATTGACATACAAAGGCATCAAGCTTTTCATCTTTGTCAATATTATTGAGCATTCTTTGAACATAAGACTTTTCACCGTTATCAACTAATGTAGTTCCGCTTACCGCTTCCTTCACATAGGTACACCCATTTCGCTTTGCGATATATTCTACAAAAGAAACTTCCAAAGACCGGAACCCAAAGGTTACCGATGAGCCAAGAAAAGCTAAACGTTTCCCCTTTAAAGGACTGTTTGGTAATGCCTCTACATTTTCTAAATGATACTTCTCAGCATTGCCGGCTAACTTACTAACCGAATCTTCTTCTTTAGGTTCCTCTTTTATATTTTGTTTATTGTAATGATGAATGGCAGCACCGATGCCTGCCGTCAATAATATTAATGCACTCTTTTTCATCTTTGACCTCTTTATATTTCAAATTCGTTTATTTCACATAGTATTTTATCACTACTTATGTTTTTTTTGTGAAATCTATCCCATACCGGCCGATTTTCTTTATCGCAAATTTTAAAAGAATAATTGAAACTCCATCTTTGTGTTTTATAATGAGATTGATGAAAAAACAGAAACAGAAGATCAAATGGAGCCGTGTGGCGATACTTGCCGGGGCGGCATTATTAATTCTGTTTGGTTTAGTGTTAGGAATCCGTTTGATTATGGGAAAATTCTCCCAAAATCCAAATCAAAACACTTCCTCACAGACCCAGCAGGAAACAACTTCACAATCAAACCAAAACCAATCCGAATCCAGGGAGGAAAATAAAAAAGAGGAAACGGAAAAGAAGGAAGCGGAAAAGAAGGAAGAGAAAAAAGACGATACCGTTAAAAAGAAACTGGAATCGATGAGTCTGGAGGAAAAAGTAGCTCAGATGATCATAGTATCACCGGAGCAGATTACTTTTACCGAAGATTTTATTGTTAACTATGATGAAACAGTGCAAAATGCACTGAACACCTATCCGATTGGCGGCATCATTCTGTTTTCCAATAATGTTTATGATTTAGAACAGGTCAACTCCCTTCTGACAAATACCTATACCTACAATAATGAAGTAAATAAAGTGCCTTTACTGCTGGCAATTGATGAAGAGGGCGGAGAGGTTTCCCGTCTGGCACCAACCGGAGCTATGACACCGTTTTCGCCGATGTATTATTATAAGGACGAAGGTGAGGATGTGGCAAAGTCCAATGCGACCACGATTGCCTCCGATTTGAAACAATTTGGCTTTAATACCGACTTTGCACCGGTAGCGGATACCTGGTCCAATCCAAATAACACAGTCATTGCCACAAGGGCTTACAGCGATGACTACAATCAGGCATCCATTCTTGTGAAAGCTGCCGTTCAGGGATTTAAAGAGGAAAATATCATCTGTACCTTAAAACACTTCCCGGGACATGGTGATACCGTGGAAGATTCCCATTACAGTTCTGCATATTCCTACAAAACATTGGAAGAGCTGCAGGCCGGTGAATTCTTACCATTTATTGCCGGGATTGAAGGCGGTGCCGATATGGTGATGACAGGACATATCATCCTGCCTGAGCTGGATGGAACCTACCCTGCCAGTCTTTCTCCTACTATTATCAATATCTTACGAAATGATTTAAAATTTGATGGTGTGATCATCACGGATGATTTATGTATGGATTCCATCAATACGGTTTATACCGTAGAAGATGCAGCCGTGCAGGCGGTATTAGCCGGTAATGATATGTTGTTAAGACCGGCAGATGTCGATGTGGCAAAAAATGCGATCATAGCTGCCGTAGAAAACGGTACTCTTACAGAAGAAAGAATTGATGAATCCGTAACCCGAATCCTTACAATGAAACATGAACACGGCATGTTCTAGGCAGAAGAAATTCTGCCTTTTTATATACGAAAAAAGCTTCACATAATGTGAAGCTATCTATGGTGACATTCCGGTGAATATTCATTTAGAGTCGCAAAGCTGTATCCCTGACTTTGATAATATTCAATAATCGTTGGAAGAGCTTCGGCCGTTGTTTCCTTACCGAAGGTATCGTGCATCAAGATGACAAGAGAATCCCCTGTTCCAAGACAGGCATTTTCTATAATAACAGAAGGATCAACCCCAATAGCGGAGGCGTCCCCGGAATCGACATTCCAATCGAAATAATAATATCCCTGATCAGTGACCATTTGTGTAAGTTCTGTCATGATTCCATAGGAGTAATTATCACTGATGGTGTTTGAAGAACCTCCCGGAAAACGGATAATATTGGAATGATAACCGGTTAACTCTTCCACCATATTGCTGATCGAATTTAAATCTTCAAAGTAATTATCAACCGAAGAATATACATAACTAAACTCATGTGTATAGGTATGAAGACCGATTTGATGCCCGGCTTTATACGCTTTGACAATATAATCGTTATATTGCTGTCCGTTTCCTGTCACAAAGAAGGTTGCCTTGACATTATATGTATCCAGAATATCTAAAATTGTCGGTGTGACATTACTCGGCCCATCATCAAAGGTTAAATATACTACCTTATTAGAGGTATACTCTGCGCCTTCTTCGCTGTCCTGTTCAATTGTTAAAGTTACGGTTTCGCGGGTTTCATTACCGGAGCGGTCTGCCGCAATATAAACAACTTCATATTCTCCCGGTGTATTATAGTCAACCTGGGAATCATCTACAGTGATTTTCGGCTTTGAATCCATATCATCACTTGCCTCTACACCGCTTGTTAAATCGACAGATTCTCCCGGGCGAAGCTTTATATCCTTTGTTCCGGATACCTTTGGAGCCGTCTTATCTTCAATGCGGGTTAATTCAGCATCTTGTTCGGTTGTATTATTGTAAGCATCTGTGGCTACAATAACTACCGTCTGTTTACCGGATTTGTTTGTCGGTTCTTCTTTAAAAGAGAAAGTGACTTCAGATGCATCTTTGCACTCTTTCACAAATTGTTTCGGTTTGACTTCCTGGTACGTGTCGGTTTCAATTGACTTTAAGGTTAATTCCGGCGGTGTTGTATCGGTAACAATATACGTGATCGTTTTAGATTGAAAACGGCATTTTAATGTCACAGGATATGTTCCTGCCTTTGATGTATCTACCGTACCCTCTACTGTCACATCATTCTCATCGGCCAGAAAAGAAAATATGATATCATCCTTTGGGTTTACACTTTCCCCGGCTAATTCAACTTCCCGATTCTTTGCACGTATCATTAATGGGTGCGTATAGAAATAGACAAAGCCTCCCAATACACCCAATAGCGGTAAAAGTAAAATAAGCAATCTTACATAATTTACCCTTCGTTTCATAATATCCCCCGTTTGAATCCCCTAACTGTTATAATTATTATAGCTGAAATATAATTGTTATAAACTTTAATATGAAAGGAAATTATTATTTTTATGTTGTTAACAATGTTAGGAACAGGGCATGCGATGGTCACAAATTGTTTTAATACCTGTTTTACTTTAAAAAAGAATAATGAATACTTCTTGGTGGATACCGGTGGAGGAAATGGTTTGTTGAGACAGATGAAAAAAGCCAACATAAATCCAAATGAAATATCCGCTGTATTTATCTCTCATAAACATGTGGATCATATCACCGGATGTCTATGGCTTTTCCGTATCTTTCTACAGAATGCCGCAAGAGGAAAATTAGATCATCCGGTTACCTTTTATTCTCACTTTGAGATTATCGAGTTTCTGGAAAAGACGATTCATTTCTTATTTGATGATCATGCCTTAATTGACAAGACGATTCGCTTTATTCCCGTAGAAGATAAAGAAACTGCAACAATCTTAGACTGTCCTGTTACCTTCTTTGACATTCATGCCCAAAAGGTAAAACAGTTTGGATTTAAAATGCAGATCAATGAAGACGAATCTCTGGTATTTGCGGGTGATGAATCGTTAAATGAAAGCGAATATCCGTATATTGAAAACTGTGCATGGCTTTTAACCGAAGCGTTCTGTATGCATAAAGATGCAGATATTTTCCATCCGTATCGTATTGGTCATTCCACTGTAAAAACCGCTTCTGAAACAGCTGAAAAGTTAAATGTACATAATCTTGTTCTCTATCATACGGAGGATAGTGATTTAAAAAATCGTAAGAATAACTACATAAATGAAGGAAAACAGTATTTTTCCGGTAATATTTTCGTTCCCGATGACTTAGATCAGATCAAATTATGATATAATGACTGGCGTGGGAGCTGATACATATGAAGCAGATAGATAAGAATATATTCTTTAGAAGCGGTTTAGCTTTAATTGCGATTACCCTCTTCATCCGAAGAGTGATCGATGTTCCATCATGGCTTGTTTGGGGCGGTATCATCTTAGGTTTTGCACTATTTGCGATGTTCTTTGTGTTCGACAAGGAAGAATCCATGAAGCCAAAACCAAAGGCAATTGCCCGTAAGGAACGTCAGGAAAGAGAACGCTTGAAGCAGGAAAAAGAAGCCGAAAAGCAGGCAAAGAAGAACAAAAAATAATGGGAATAAGATGATTCTTATACCCATGTTTTTTTAGTCTTTCTTTTCATCAATCCTCGTTAAGGCATCGATAATTCTCTGTTCAAGATCTTGCTGTTGGGAAGCTGTTAAATATTGTGAAGTACGAATAACACATGTACCAACCACGATATGTGATCCGGATACAAATACCGTATTATCAAATGCCCCTAAATAAACATCACGCTTTTGGGCATCTTCAACGGTCTTATAAACTTCCACGCTTCCTCCGCAATCGGTTCCTTTATCAATCAAGGTATCCCCATAGACCTTGCTCTGGTCGACAGCCGAGTCTAAAAAATAAACCTGTGAAGTATAACCTCCTGCCTTATTTAGATTCCCGTTAGGATCGTTATCTTCTGTTACTGCTTCAATTTCTTTGATGGATTCCACTTCTTTTAAACGCGAAATAATAAAATCCTGAGATGGAGCATTTAACAGTTCAAACTTGGCTGCACTTTGTTCCAGATTCTCTTTTTTCGTTTGAAGATCTTCAATGGTTTTTGAATAATCAATTTTCTTTAACTGCTGATCAACCAAGTCATTGATTTCTTTTTCCGAATCCGGCATTGGTGGAATTTCAACAATTTCATCCTCCGCTTTTTTAACAGCTTCTTGTAGATTGGTAAGATCTTCTTCCATTAATGGGATGGGATCCTCATCCAGATACGCATTGATCTCTTTAATCAAATCATTCAGTTCTGTCTGCTGTTTTTCGATTCTTGTCTTTTCCGTATTATAGGATTCTTTGGCTGCCTTCATCTGGTCAGACTCACATCCTGTCAATAACATACATAATATGATTACTGCAGAAAGTATCCTTTTCATCATCAATCTCCCCTTTTATTCCATAATCAAATTGTTTGTCTCATTTATTCTATGTTTAATGAAGAGGAAAATCAATTCTTTATCATGTAAAGGCATACGATTCATATACTCATTTGCGTGCAATAAAGAAAAATCTTGGCATCTTTAAAAGCACACGACCATCCGCCTGCATTGGAAAGTCCAGACGTATCTCTTCTAACAATTCTTTTAGAAACATCGATTTTTGATCTTCGCTTAATCGATCAAGATACGGTCTTAACCCGCTTCCTTTATACCATTCAATTACGGCTTGTGCAGAAGGAACAATGTGGTAATAATGCGTTTCCCACATGGTAATATCGGATGTTGATCGAGATAGAATATCAAATGTTTCATTAGGTAATCGATCGTGAAAATTGCGTATTCCCTTTAAATCATTCCAGTTCTTTTCAACCAGACGATCCAAAGATCTATAAAATGGTGCCATCTGCACCAATGGCATCTGTACCGCAAGAACCCCGCCCTCATTTACATGTTCCATCAATACAGAAAGTAAGCTTTCATGATTAGGGATCCATTGCAGACAGGCATTCGAGAACAATAAATCATACTTTCCAAATGAATTCAGTTCATCGGGTACCCGACATTTTTTAAATTCAATTTCCGGGTATTTCTGTTTGGCACTTTCCAACATATTTTCTGAGCTGTCAATTCCGATAATCTCTGCGCTGCCAAATGCCTTTTTTAATTCAATTGTACTGTTACCCGGCCCACATCCTATATCCAAAATTGTCTTAGGCTCTATATCGATTCGATGGATTAAGTCGATTGTCGGCTGTGTGCGTTCTTTTTCAAATTTTATATATTGACTTGAATTCCAATCACTCATGATTTTTACCTCTTATTCTATAATCATCACTTTTCGCAATTACCACACTCAGAGCATCCGTTACAAAGAATCCGAAAGGAGCATTGTTCACATTTTTTCGCATAATGAGGGATATACAGATTTTCTTTTGGAATCGGATTTCCAAAGCTGTCTACCAGTTTAAACTCCATCGGTTTACCTTGATAGGTCATCCCCGACTTATACGCCTGCAAATTTTGTATCTGCTTATTAGGAATCTTATATGTAGTGCCATCTTTAATAAAGGTTGTTCCCGTCTCCATAAAGCAGAATGTGATATCTCTTTTTACACACTCATCTCTTAACTGTTTCACCCATTCAAAGTCACAAGGCCTACTGCCACCGTAATTTTCACCACCGCAGGCAACCTGTTCAATTTGACCGGTATCCAGATATTTTTCAATACGAACCTCACCCAGTATTGGAGCAAAATACAATCCTTTATGTTTAAAAGGAAGTTCAAGAAGAATGGGTATTCTTTCATCCGCACGAGCCTGGTTTTCACAGGTTACGTTCAGAAAAATATGATCCCATCCATCTTCCCAATCATCTGGAAGACATTCTCTTACTCTTTGAGGTCTTTTCGTGAGCAACAAAAACTTAACATCCCTTCTCTGAGACATGATTTTCCAGGCTTCCGGACGCCACGCATCTGCTTCTTCCAGAAAAAAGTCGGATGTCATGCAGACACTGATCATTTCCCCACTCTGTATCTTATATTGTCCATTTCTATATTTTGACAACGGATACTTAAAGCCTGTTTTTGTCTTATATATGTCAGCTCCGTTTTTGCTCCGCATCCCGTCAAGGTAATACACGTAACAATTCTGACAGCCTTCGCTACATTTTATACATCCATGCCATGGATTCCAATTTGCGTGCATTGCCATCGTTCATTTATCCTTCCATTCAACAAGGTTATTATAACCAAAAAAGAGCAACTATTCAGTTGCTCCGTATA
This sequence comes from Faecalicoccus sp., assembly GCA_017941505.1. The sequence continues at coordinate 14,461 of JAGAWH010000223.1, forward strand.
ATTTATAGTAATCATCAATTCGCTGTTTTAATTCAGGTTCTAATGCATCCTTGGATTCTAAATATTCAACAACTTCCGGCATGGATACAATCGCAGCAGTCGGGAAACCATAGATTTCAGAAACCTCTTTTAAAGCTGTTTTATTGCCTTTACCCTTTTCGTTACGGTTTAATGAAACCATCAAACCAACGATTTCAACATCAGCAGCTGAGCGTACCTTTGGTACGGTTTCTTCCATTGATTTACCGGATGTTGTAACATCTTCAATCATCACAACACGGTCACCATCCTGTAATTTATAACCTAAGAAGCTTCCTTTATCAGCACCATGATCCTTTTCTTCTTTACGGTCGGAACAATAACGAACTTCCATACCGAATAGATCATACAATGCGATCGCAGTTACGACTGCCAATGGAATTCCTTTATAGGCAGGACCAAATAACACGTTAAAATCTTTTCCGTATTGGTCTACGATAGCCTTGGCATAGTATTCACCAAGTCTCTTTAACTGATATCCGGTTACATAACCGCCGGCATTCATAAAGAACGGAGATTTTCTACCTGACTTTAATGTGAAATCACCGAATTTTAATACTTTCGATTCCAACATGAAATCGATAAACTCTTTTTTATATGCTTCCATTACGCCATCATCCCTTCAATTAATTCATACGTCTTTACAGGATCTTCACTCTTAGTGATAGAGCGTCCTACAACGATATAATCGCAGCCCTGTTCTTTGGCATAAGCCGGTGTGGCGACACGCTTTTGGTCATCCACGGAATCATCTGCCAAACGGATACCCGGAGTAACAGTTAAGAAATCATCTCCACATGCCTCATGAATTGCCTTAGCTTCATGAACGGAGCATACAACACCATCAAGACCGGCAGCCTTGGCATTTTTGGCATAACGGATTACGCAGTCCATCACTTCACCCGGAATACCTAATTCTTCATTCATCGCTTCCTTTGATGTGCTGGTGAGCTGTGTTACCGCAATACACATTGGGCGTTTGCCGCCTTTTGCGCCTTCATTTAATCCATCAACGGCAGCTTTCATCATCGCAATACCGCCGGCTGCATGTACATTGGTAATATCTACACCCAGATTGGCTAAATTCTTCATACCGCCTTTTACGGTATTCGGAATATCATGAAGCTTTAAATCTAAGAAAATGTTATGTCCCATTTCCTTTACTGTCTGTACGATATCTAAACCACACGCATATGTTAATTCCATACCAATCTTTACATAAATCGGCTTATCAAATTTGTTTAAAAAGTTTACAACTTCTTCCTTTGAAGAAAAATCTAATGCGACAATTGTCTTACTCATCTCTAAAACTCCTTCCCACTGCTTCTTTAACACTATTATATCCATATTTTTCCAAAACCTTAGGTAAGTCTTCGATGATTTTCGGACATACATAAGGATCCACAAAATTCTGGGCACCAACCTCAACGGCACTGGCTCCGGCATTTAAGAATTCCAGAACATCTTCCGCACATGTGATACCGCCGACACCGATCACCGGAATACTTACCGCTTTGGCAACTTGATAAACCATGCGGATGGCGACCGGCTTAATCGCAGGTCCGGATAAGCCACCGGTTAAATTGGCCAGTAACGGTTTACCAGTCTTTAAATCAATACGCATACCAAGAAGCGTGTTGATCAAGACAATTCCATCAGCTCCTGCCTCTTCTACTGCTTTGGCAATTTCAACAATATCCGTAACATTCGGAGATAGTTTTACATAGACCGGTTTTGTGGCCGCCTCTTTTGCCATACGGGTAACCTTAGCTGCAAGCTCCGGTTTAGTTCCCAGTCCAATTCCTCCGTGTTTTACATTCGGACAGGAAATATTTAATTCATAGGCATTCACTACGGTTGTATCATTTAACTTCTTGATAACTTCTACATAGTCTTCCTCAGAAGCACCGGCTACATTGGCCAAAATTTCCGTATCATACTTTGCCAGGAACGGAAGTTCTTCGGCAATAATATGATCAACACCCTTATTTTGAAGCCCAATCGCATTAAGCATACCCATTGGCGTTTCCGCAATACGCGGTGTCGGGTTTCCGAAACGTTCTTTTGGGGTTGCGGATTTAATCGCAATACCGCCTAATACAGATAAATCATATAACTGGGCATATTCTCTTCCGAATCCAAAACAACCGGAAGCAGGTATAATCGGATTCTTTAAATTCAATCCTGGCAATTTTACTGAAAGATCCATTAGATTTCCACCTTTCCTACCGGGAAGACAGGTCCATCCTTACATACACGTAAGGAATGTCCTTCCGTATCCTTGACAACACATCCCATGCAGGCACCTAAGCCGCAGGCCATGCGTGCTTCTAAAGATACATATCCTTTAGTATATTTTTGATTGAGCGCTCTTAACATTGGTGTCGGTCCGCAGGTATAAATCATATCTGTATTAATTCCATTTTTCTCAATGGCATCAATAACCGTTCCCTTTACACCATAGGATCCATCCATCGTTGCGATATAGACACTAGCACCGATGTCTTTAAATTCATTTTCATAAAAAATCTGGGAAGCATCGTTAAATCCAAGTACAACATCCACATGAACATTTTTGGCGATAAAACGTTTTGCGAGTTCATATAAAGGTGGTACTCCGACACCTCCGCCAATTAAGATCACAGAATCAGTATCTTCTAATTCAAAACCATTTCCCAAAGGTCCAAATACATCTAAAGTTTCTCCCTTTTCAAAATGAGTTAACTCTTCGGTACCTTCACCCAATACCTTATAGATAATAACCAATCCGTCGTCCTTGATTTCAGAGATAGAAATCGGACGTCTTAAGTAGAATCCCGGAATCTTGATATTAATAAACTGTCCGGGTTTTGCCTCTTTATATAATTCGGTTTTTAATTCCATTTTCCAAATATCTTTTGCGATCGAGATATTGGAAAGAATCGTTGCGTTATCGATCATATTACACCTCTAATGTATGAAACGGCTTAAATCCAAATGCCCGCTTGATAACAGCTCTTCTTACTAATACACCGTTGGACATCTGCTTAAATATACGGCTCTTTTCCGATTCGACTAAATCCGTATCAATTTCAACACCGCGGTTCACCGGTGCCGGATGCAGAATAATCGCATGGTCCTGCATTCGGCTGTAGCGTTCTTTGTTTAAGCCATATTTCTGTAAATACTCAGCATCGCTCATTCCGGCAAGCGTTGCACCTCTTTCTTTCTGAATGCGAAGCATCATAACAACATCTGCCCATTCAACAGCTTCATCAAAATCCATTGTCGGATAGCCTTCTCTTTCCCATTCCTTCGGTCCGGCAAAGACAACTTCGGAATTGAAAAGCTCCAAGGCTTCTTTATTGGATGCAGCAACACGGGAGTGCAGGATATCTCCTACAATCACAACCTTTAATCCTTCTAAAGTGCCAAATTCATCGTACATCGTCAACAAATCTAACAGGCACTGGGTTGGGTGATTGGCCGCTCCATCCCCTGCATTTAAGATAGGAATCTGAATGGATTCCAATTCTTTATAGTATTCTTCCTGCTGGTGCCGTATTACAACCGCATCGTAGCCGATGGCTTCAAAGGTCTTTACCGTATCATACAGGGTTTCACCCTTGGTAACACTGGAAGTCTCAGCATGGAAATCAGCAACCTTACAGCCCATTTTGTACTCTGCGCTTTCAAAGGAGTAATGGGTTCTTGTCGAAGGTTCAAAAAAAAGATTAGCAATCATTGCCTTATTACGAGGCAATTGCCAATCTGAATAGGAACTATTAAAAAGTCTAGCATCATTGAGAATGTCAAGAATATCTTGACGGCTGAGTTGATTCATGGTTAACAAAGAATTTTTGTTCATAGACGTATCTCCTAACCTTAAAAAAGGGGATTTAAAATATTCGATTTCAAACCCCTTTATTATCACGTTTATTCTAACATAAGATTGATATTTTTCAATTAGTTTTTCCGACGCTATTTTATTACCAAAGTTATTTTGATGATTTAAAACCAGCTTTCAATGCTCTTACACTTTTCTTTTGCCCAGTTTTGGATTTGATCAATTTGATCATCCACTTTGGAACCAATTAGTTCGTATGGGTCATCTACCATGGCACCTTTGCAGATCTCTTGAAGTCTGACAACACTTCTGCCGGCACCGCTGCCCTCACTGGTATTCACCGGAATAATATATTTCCCGCTCCAGTCATAATGTTCAATAAAACCTAATACCGGCATCGGAAGTGCATTCCACCAGTTTGGATAACAGAGAAATACAGTATCGTACTTTTCTAAATTATCAGGATATACCTTTAATTCAGGGCGAATCCCATTCTCCAATTCTTCTTTCGCTTCATTAATCATTTTCATATGGTCTTTTTCATATGTTTTGACGGTCTCGATTTCAAAAAGATCTCCTCCGACAGCACTTTGAATAGTTTCGGCAACTACAGCGGTATGCCCTTTTTCTAAATTTACAATTTTCATTCCCGGGGCAATGGTTTCCCCCTTCATCGAAAAAAATACTGTTAAAATATTCATGTTAATCTCCTTTGTCCAGCCTCTCTATTTACTTAAAAGATAAAAAAATCAATAAAAATAATCAATTCAAATATTTTTTATTTTGATTCGTATCACTTATCTAAATTGTACTACAGATTCGTGTATTTGCCTTTCTATATCCGTCTTTTACGGTTATATTTATCCCATGCTTTTCACATAGTTCCATGATTCTTATCTCACATTTTTCTGTTAGCATAATGGTGCAAGGGTGATAGATATGGAACTTAATGTATTTTTCTTTTTAAAAATGAAAAAGGATGTAATCTTCTTCTATGATGATTTTACAATTGAAGAAGGATTACAGCTGATGCAGAAACATCGATTTACGGCAATGCCGGTTGTGGACCATGATGGTATATACCTAGGTACTATCAATGAGGGAGATTTTCTGAGATACTTTCTGACACACAATGATATTGCTCCCGAACATCTCATGGGCACAGAAGTGAAGCATTTACTGCGGGAGGGTTTTAATCCTTCAGTAACCGTCGAAACACCGGTGGATGAAATTTTTCAACATTCGTTGAATCAAAATTTTGTACCCATCACCGATGACAGGCAGATATTCATCGGCATTGTGACTCGTAAAACGATTCTGGCATATTTATTGGAAGAAGCTAAAAAATACATTCCGTTGATCCAGGATCAACTATAGGCCTTCGTTCCGTAATCAGGGGCTGTTTTGCAGCCCCTTTTCTATGTTTGAAAGCTACAGAGAATTGTTGTATGATGGTAGTTACTCTGGAGGTGAAGGCAATGAGTAGAATTCAAGAATTGTTACAGGAAAATACATCTGTAATCGATGAAGATATGGCTGATTTCGATTTGTTGTTTACGCATCAAATCAATACGGAGTTAACCGAACTTGCCGGTGAGGCCTTCTTCGAACATTTTAAAGATGAAGGCATTACGAAAATCGTTACCATTGAAACAAGCGGAATTGCGTTTGCCTACGCCGCCGCTTTGCGTTTAAATGTACCGGTTGTCTTTATTAAGAAGACAAAGCCGTCTACGATGATGTATCCTTATCACACGAAAGTATATTCTACTTCCAAAAATAAAAGTTTTACTTTGTGTTTGGGAAGAGATGTTCTTAAACCGGAGGATAAAGTACTCTTTATTGATGATATCTTAGCCAATGGGGAATCCTTCCTGGCGATTGAAAGATTGATTGAAAATACGGGTGCAAAGCTTGCCGGTGCTGCCATTGTCGTAGAAAAGACTTTCCAGGATGGTGCCAAAATTATTCGTGAAGAATTGGAGAATGTCTGCGTATTGGCATCGATATCAGAAATCGCAGACGACAAAATTATCTGGTCATAACAAGGAGGCTGCCAATGTCAAAAAATAAAGTTTTACATATTATTCTCAGCATATTGGCAGCTATTGTTCTGCATATCGCGGTTGTTCATCCCATATTAGATTTAGTGACAATTTTATCGCCGTTAGAAAATGTGGGAGCCATTTTTATTGAATCCTGCATGGTCTATGAAGTGACAAAATATTTCTTTCAGGGATGGACTCGAAGAGATAAGATCTTAATCACAATCAACTATATTATTACGGTATTGTTTATCATGTTTGTACGTCCTAAATTAGGTGGAGCCTATTTTCAATTAAATCCCTTCGCCTTATTTCGGGAACTATATTACGGAAACTATTATCAATGGATGATTTTCTTTTGTAACATAGTGATGTTTATACCGCTTCCCTATATTCTGGGTCACCGCATCTTAAATAAAACAGCACTGTTTCTGACCTGTTTTATGATTGGAGTTTTATTGGAGCTGTTACAGACTATTACCCATCGGGGTATCTTCGATTTAGGAGATATCCTACTTTATTCCATCGGAATTATAATCGGCATGATTATACGCAAACATATATTTACCAAACAGCAGAGAGTAGTTTATCGCTAATCTCTTTTTTTGTATCCGTATTCCCTTAGGTGTAAAATATAAGCAAATAAAAAAGGAATAAGCATATGAGATTATTTATCGCAATTTTACCCTCAGATGAAATGAAAGAGACATTAATTGATATTCAAAATACGATGTATGATCACGATATCCGAGGCTACTATACCCAGGAAGAAAACCTCCACTTAACATTAGCCTTTATCGGTGAATATGGAGACCCTCAGAAAGTTATGGATATCCTTTCGGAAATTGAATTTGAGCCTTTTGAAATAGAGTTAGGTGAGTTAGGCTGTTTTGATGATCTCTGGTGGGTTGGTCTCAAACAATCAAATCCATTAGAAGCTCTTGTCAACCGTATTCGAAGAGCTCTTTCCAAGGCTGATATCCCTTATGATAAAAAGAGCTTTATGCCTCATATTACACTGATTCGTAAAGCTGCAGGACAATTACAGTGGATTCAATCCGAAAGTGCTGTTATGGAAGCAAGCACAATCTCATTGATGCGCTCAGACCGTGGTAAAAACGGAATGATATACACCGAAATTGATTATTGGGAAGCAAAGGAATGATGAAAAAAGACAGTTTAAAGAAAACCTTCAAAACTGTCTTTATTATTTCAACAATCTTAAGTTAATGGATTACTCATTCTATTGATTCAAAGTAAAAATCTTCGGTTACAAAAAGATAATCGTACTGAGCCAATCCATCCTTTAAATCTTCTGCATCCCACGCTTTTGGACACAGATTTTCATTAAAGGCGACTTCTATACGGACTGTCTGACCGCTATTGATTGCCTTTTCCGGAACTTCTGCCGTAAAAAAAGCAACTCCCATCTCTAACGGTGATACTTTTAAATCCCCTTTGGTTTGACTCCATATTTTTGCCTGATATTCATATTTATCATCAATTATGACTTTTCCTGCTACGTTGCTCATATCCAATTCCTTTTCATAACTGCTTTCAAATCCCAGTACAGCAATTATGTAGGTATTACCTTCTCCAGCGGTATTATAAAGCCAGTTATCAATCAAATCACTAGCATAAGGAGAATCTATCCCAAACTTACAAAAGGCTAATTCGGCTACTGTATCATGAGTAACCATGTCCTGTTTCTGCTGTTTAATGTGTTTATATACATCTTCTTCATTCACAAGGATCAAATTATCATTATCATCTTTTTCGATTTTGTACTCCTTATCATTCATCTCTATGATGCTCTCATCAAGTCTATCTAAATCGCCGGTTTGCTGCCAGTTAGAACTGGACGTATAGCTGGTAGTATAGTACATCTTTTCGCCTTCAATATAAGCTCTGTAACCATTTTCATCATTTCTCCATATTCCCTGCACATCATCTACCGTATAAGCTTGTGCTGCTTGTTGTGACTGGCCGCCATTGCCACCTGACCCGCATCCGGTCATTCCAAATGCCATCATTAGTGATAATCCAATGCTTAACACTTTTTTGTTTTTCATAAATCATTTCTCCTTTGTATTATCTCTTTAATATTTAGACGACCCTCTCCCCCGCACAGTTCACAGGATCTTTAATTTTTGACTATTATTAAATTGTGCTGTCTATCATTTTTTATAATCATCTTTATTTTATGAACAAGAGAAAAACACAGTCTTCATGACTGTGTGAATCTCATTTCGTTATGAAGCTTTATCTATATCTAATCCCATGCACTTAGATTGCAGTCGAAACGATACAATCTGTACCGGAGTTGATTATTGGGAAGCAGACAATTAAGACAGGCAGCAAGTTTAGTGCTTGCTGCCTTATTAATTAGGATCCTACCGCAATGAGTTTTTGCTGGATGCGTCCGGTAACTTCGATATAATAAGCTAACTCTGCTGCATTCATTTCAGATTGATCCATTTTTTCTAATTGATCTAACATTGTCACTTCTTCGGATAGAAGACTTGTCATCTCTGTTAATAGATTTATATCGGAAGGGTTTTCTTTATAAGCTTTCATCACTTCACAATAGTGATCGAACCAGGCTTCATAATTATCCATTGTCTGTTTGAATTCCGGACGTATTGCAGAAGAGTCTGTGGTTGATGGTGTACTTGTTTCAGTATCAGGTGAAACTGCTAATGGCTTGGCTTCATCAATAATTTTATCAAATGCATTTCGGTATTCATAATCCGCTTCCTGTGATTGGAGAAGCATTACAATAATCACCTTTTTATGATCCTTATTATTGATAAGAGTATATACTCCATCCATAGGAATTTCATCATTTCCATTGTTAAGTCCGAATTCAAATGTCGTCTTAGATGCCTGGACCGACTGTGAAGTTTTATATTCGGTGGATTCCAGTTTATTTAAATATGAGCCCTTACTGTTTGATTTAATACTTTCAAGATGTGGATCGACTACCTTTTCATAGTTAGTCGCAAAGTCCTTTTCAGAAACATCTCCATCACTGGACATAAAATACAAATCGACCGACTTATTTCCTGCTTCAGCTTCAAACCTTAATTCTCCATCCTTTTTTGAAACATTTTCCCCATAATAATCAGGTATTTCAAATGTCATACCTGCATACTCAACAGTTTGATAACTATCTGCTTTTCTTTCTTCACGACCCTGCTCCTCCTCTATTTCTTCCGGTTTTACTTCCAAATTAGAGCTTCTGTTGAAAACCATCGAGCCGCCGGATTTTAAACAGAGACCTACCACTATCACAAACGCATATGTTAAATATTTATTGCTCGTTATTTGTGATAAAAATTTATTGTTCATGTTCATAACCTTCCTTAGAAGTTATACTGCTGCGGATACGCATATACTTCATAATGATCAACAGCCCCTGCTGTCAACCAGTTTGGAGATCCTAAGCCTGTCATGGAGAATCCAATCTTATCCCCAGCCGGTAATTCATCATTTAAAATTGTGAATTCAGAGCCGATGATTTGACCCGTCGCATCGTATAAAAAGGCTACTACATACACAAACTCATAATCTTCATCTGTAGTATTTTCAACACGGCCTGTCACCTTGACACCACCAAATTGTTCATCCGTGATACTGATTTCAGATGTTTCAAAACGGATACAATCCACTTTAGATTCCTTGATATTTACGTGTGGAAGTACCTTCAATTCGGTTGGCATTCCATCATCCAAAGTGGTTTCTTCAAAATAATAACCTGTTTCTCCCGGCTTAAGAACTTCCGGGAAGGCACTCACATAACTTTTACTGTCCACCAGGTGTCCATCCATATCCTCTAAATCCATCGTTGCAGCACTTAAATACAAGTTCTTCTTTCCGGTATTGGTAACAGGACAGGCAATCTGGATCCATGTGGTACCGATGCTGTTGACCCATGTCTTAGCTGTACAATCCCCTACTTCATAATCTACATCCTTTGACTTTTCTTTTTTCTCTACCACCTTTGACACATTGTTTGAAACTGCACCTGAAGCGCATCCCATCATACTGAAACACATCCCTGCAGCCAGTAATAATTTCATAAATTTGTTCATTATAATTCCTCCTTGGATAAATATACTTTTCTATTATCAGAGTAATTCCGTTCCCCACGGAACAGTCAAGGTCATGAATTAAGTCACAGCTTTGTTTCCTTGGCAATGATCTGCTTCAATAATTCAATCTGTTCCGCTTTTTCGGTTAGTTCTGCATTTAATCGATTCGATGCCTGGACAAGAATTTTAAATCGATCCGAATTTAAATCACTCATCAAATTTTTGATCTCCGAAATATTCAATCCCGCCTGCCGATATTTCATAATTTCATATAAACGACCGATTTGATCCTCATCGTAAAACTTATGTTTTTGAGCACCCTTACGCTTTGCCGGTTTCAACAGTCCTATCTTGTCATAATAGAATAAGGTCTTGCGGGTAATCCCGGTTTTCCTGCAGACATCGCCAACCGAATATAATTCATTTTCTTTCACTGTCTTAAAGTGTATTATCGTTCCCTATGGAACGGTCAATCTTTAGACTCTTTTATCATTAATTCATTCAAAGCTTCAATTTGTTCTTTTTTCTGTTCATATTCTTCATTCAACCTTTTCAAAGCGCCCGCAAAAACAGCCTTTCGATCCACCATCGGATCATCCAACAATGATTTCACTTCCAAAATCGTCATACCGGCACTTCGATATTTTAATATTTCTTCCAAACGTATTTTCTGTGTACTGTCATACATTTTGTGCTTTTGGATTCCCTGCCTTAAAGAAGGCATAAGTAAGCCAATCTTGTCATAATAAAATAATGTTTTTCGAGTAACTCCGGTTAAATAACAAATATCGCTGACCGTATATAATTTGTCTTCCATGTCTTTTACACTCCTTCTCATTAAGGAAGCTGTAAAAAATGCGCATTCTTTCTGATTACAGAATAAACGACCCGGGAAACAGAATATATACCCAAAAAATCGGCAAAAAAAAAATAGCGGAACCCCGCTATTTCTCCAATTCTTTCTTCCTTGTTTCTACCACATTGATAAAATCTTCTTTGGAATGTCTGTGAATATGATTCCTTGCGTCTTCTTCATTTTCATAAATTTCATCATAATCAATGATATTCACATATCCGCACTTGCGGCATTGCCATAATGGCAGATGGTCATCAAACCCTTCCTGTTTATTTAAATAATCGTGGCAGTTGTCGCAAAACCAATCCACACCCGGAAACCTGTTTTCCATATCATCGCCTACATAGAAGCTGCCGTAGTCTTCCGGATTGGCAAGAAAGTTGAGCTGATCCATCAGATCCCCGGATGCCGTACTCGGTCTATGAGCCGGTGAAAAAGAGCTGTCAAAGGTACGACATATTCTGCCGCACGCATTTCTAAGTAAACTGCCTAACAACAGCCATAAAAAACCATTTCTTACTCCATCAATATCATATTGTGTCAATTGATAAAACGCATTATATAAAATTTGATCAAATACTTCATCATCAAAAGGAAATAATTCGCTGTCTCTTTCATACTCACTTTTATCGTAATAAGCTTCGGCAGTATCGACCACAAAGTTCCATAACATCGCATGAAATCGATTGATCTTTTCTTCATCCAACTGTTTTATAATCGCATCTACATGTTCATATAAATCAATAATCGGTTGAAGTTCCAACGATAGTTTCCGTGATATATTTTTCTGAATTAATTCAGCACTTCTTCTTTCTTTTTCCAGATTGCTGGAAGTCGTACCTACAAGCTTTCCGGTAATATGGGTAACCCTGTTATTGCCTCCGCTGTATAGATAACCATGATATCTTGTTGCGTAGATGATTCTCTCCATATCTACAAATTCAGGTAACTCCTTTGTGGTATTATCACTTTCTCTTACTTGAATAATTAAAGATCCAAACCAATCATTCAATAAATCCAGCTGTTTGGGAGCAGATAAACCTGTTACGGAATAATATAAATCCGTTACATATCCAAGTCTTAATTCGTTATGTTCCATGTGTATCACCTTTATTATTGTCCATCATCTCAAAACCACGGTCAACAAAAAAAGCGCCTCAGCGCTTTAATGCTTCTAATTTATCCTTCTTACAGAAGGAAGTAAACGGACAGGTATCGCATTTCGGATTTCTGGCGGTACATAAATACCTTCCGAAAAAGATCATATCATGATGTCCCTGATTCCATCGATTCCGGTCGATCTTGCGTTTTAATTTCTCTTCTACTTTTTCCACCGAATCATTTGGTTTTGCCAAACCGAGTCGCTTGGATACTCTTTCTACATGGGTATCTACCGCAAAGCTTGGTATATCAAAGGCAACACTGCGTACCACATTGGCGGTCTTTCTTCCGACTCCCGGCAAAGACTGCAGCTCTTTATAGGTAGAAGGAACTTTCCCGTTAAAACGATCCTGCAGCTCTTTTGAAAGCGTAGAAAGCGAGCGCGCCTTATTGCGATACAAACCAATCTGGCGGATATATGACTCAATATCGGAAGATGAAGCTTTCGACATAGTTTCACAATCCGGATATTTTTCAAATAAATCCGGTGTTACCTTATTGACTGATGCATCGGTTGTCTGGGCAGACAATACAACCGCAACTAATAATTGAAAAGGTGTTTGATGGTTTAATTCACAATGAGCTTCCGGAAATATCTTTTCAATCTCATCCAATATTTCATTTCCGTTCATCGCTTACCGTTCTCCACATCTTCAATGGATAGTCCCTTCTGCATCCAGGACGCCAGAATAGATTCCATATAATTCAAATTACGGCGATCATACACAACAGCCTCATTTAAAGCACAAATGACTCTTCTTTCATCATAAACAGAAGCTAATTCCATAATTCTCTGCATTTCAAGAGAAGATAAAGGACGTCCGAATTCATCCTCTATGCTTTCTATCAAAGATTTTTGAAGAACCATACCTTCGGACTTTTCATGGAAGATACCCGATATATCAAAGATGACATTTCCATCTTTAAAATCAATGGTGAGATATCCTTTATCTGATAGCTTCATCAAAATATCTTCAATTTCCTGATCAGATAATTTTAATTTTTCAGCCAGCTTTTCATCACTGATCGCAATATGCTGCTCATTAAAATAATCAATCAACATGACAACCATGGTTTCCTGGGAATCTATATGAATGGATTCCAGATTCTCTAAAATCCAGTTTCTACGATTAATGTATGGTGCATTAAAATCCATGTTTACACCGCCCTCTCATATACCCGGGTTAAGGTATCATAGTCCAGTAATAAGATTTTCCCTGATCCTCTTATTTCATAAACAGGACTGTTGTATCCATATCCCAGTGTAATTGTATCGCATTCTATTTTATATTGATCCAATGCGACCTGTTTGGCCTTTTCATAATCCAGAGAATCGATAGCTCTGGTAGTAATTAGACCCGATTTCTCATTGAACCAATATAAAGTATCCTCTGTATATCCCTGATAAGTGACATAGTTGAATTCATGGCGTGTGAGTCCTTTAACACGGGCATTGCCATCCATAATTCCCGCAATGATCCGCTCTTCTCTTTTTTCATAGACACGGCTCGGTCCACTCACAAAAAGAGCCCAATATACCGATACGATCAAAATCATCGCTAAGATAAGGATTGCGGTAACTCCGGGTCCATATTTTCGATTTCTTCTGTTTCTGCTTCTACGTCTGCCTCTTGCCATAAATTCTCCTTCGTCCTTATAGTATAACAAATTTCACCAATAATAAAAGAGTCCGAAACGGACTCTACTTATTAATAGTTTTCAGCGTTTACTTCAAAGAAGCTCTGTGGGTGAGCACATACCGGGCACTTCTTCGGTGCTTTTTTAGAAACAACGATATATCCACAGTTGCGGCATTCCCAAACTTTTTCATCTTCCTTTGCGAAGACTGCTTCTTCTTCTACGTTCTTAAGTAAGGCAAGGTAGCGCTCTTCATGATGTTTTTCAATAGCGCCTACAGCACGGAATTTTCTAGCTAAATCCTTGAAGCCTTCTTCTTCAGCTGTCTTAGCGAAATCTTCGTACATATCTGTCCATTCGTAGTTTTCGCCGGCAGCAGCTGCTTTTAAGTTTTCAGCTGTAGTTCCGATTCCTTCTAATTCTTTGAACCACATCTTCGCATGTTCTTTTTCATTATCTGCTGTCTTTAAGAACAATGCTGCGATCTGTTCATAGCCTTCTTTTTTAGCCTGGGATGCAAAATAAGTATATTTATTTCTTGCCTGAGATTCTCCCGCAAAAGCTGCTTCTAAGTTTTTTTCTGTTTTTGTTCCTGCATATTTGCTCATATCTAATACCTCCTATTTGTCTGTACTATACCACAAGTTGGCAGTCGATATCTTGAAATATGCCACGGTTTTGATAAGTATGGACTAACTTTTCTATTTCCGTCTATCTTTTTTTCTATAAACTTAAATCACCAAATACGCCAGGGTACCAACAAGAGCAGAGCCAAAAATAATCAAGATTGGAGAAAGCTTATATTTTCTAAGCAGGAATAAGCCAATCGCAAATAAAATACATTCTATAATACGGATATTCGACCATACAATTTCCGGAAGCGAAGAAGTTCCATACATTGCCAAAAGAAACAATGTTAGAGCTGCCCCGCCGATCATCGCAACAACAGCCGGACGAAGCTGTCCAAGAACCCCCTTTACAAGCTTTAAATCACGATATTTTGTATACAGCCATGCCAAAATCAGCACAATAATAATCGAAGGTGTAACACATCCTAAAGTGCAGACAATCGCTCCGGATAAACCGGCCATTTTCTGTCCAACAAAGGTTGCCGCATTAACGGCAATCGGCCCCGGTGTCATTTCCGCAATTGTGGTAAGATCGGCAAATTCTGCCATCGTTAACCATTTGTTCCCTTCTACGACAAGGGATTGAATCAAAGGCATCGCTGCATAGCCGCCGCCAAAGGAGAATAATCCAATCTGAAAGAAGGTAATAAATAATTGAAAATAAATCATTGTACATCCTCCTTCATTAATAAAGTACGAGCTAATCCTAATGCGATAAATAAAAGAATAATCGTAATGGCGGATACCTTATAGAACCAGGATGCGATAAAGGCGATAATCATTAAAAGGATATTCAAAATATCTTTTTTCTCGATGAAACCTTTTGCCAAATCAATGACTACATCTACGATAACTGCCGCTACACCGGCACGCATCACCTGTAAGGCAATCTGAACGATGGCGTTGGTAGAAAACGCATTATAGATCAGCGCAATGCAGCTGATGATCACAATAGGAGGGATAATCGTTCCAAGTGCCGAAATCATCGCTCCTTTGATACCTTTTATACGATATCCAAAGATTACGGCTGAATTCACTGCTAAAGGACCGGGAGCGGATTGGGCAATGGCGGTCATATCCAATACTTCCTCATCACTTACCCAATGTAATTCATCACAGAATTTTTTACGCATCATCGATATGATCACAAATCCTCCGCCAAAAGTAAATGCCGAGATTATGAGCATATTGAAAAATAACTGCATATAGACATTTTTATCCTTACTCTTTTCCATACCAATTTTCCTTTCAAATGACAATACTCTAAAATTATCACTTTTAAAATAATAAAATGATTTGAATATATTCTCAAGACATAAAAAAATAGACTGTCCGACAGCCTATCTTTCCTTATCAATTTTTAAAACGAAACAGAAGAATTGCGTTATTCAGCTTCCTTTTCGATGGTCATGATTTTATCCAGTTTTCCTTTTAAACGGAAATATCGCACCAGACCAATCACAAGGATAATCGGTCCTAAAACCATAAGAATACGTGCAATCGGACGTGACCATGCTACATCGCTGAACAGCTTTACTAAACCGGCAGCAGCGCCCTCCAAACCGATAAAGGTACGGAAATAGGATAATAATGTTCTCTCGCTGGCAAGCTCGGTACGATGAAACGCAAGTATATCACGAATTGTTAAACCATCCTGATCTTTTACTTCAAATTTACTGGACATACAATTCTCCTATAATTCTTCGATCAATGTTTTAATCAGCTTTGCGGATTGAGCAGATGCCTTTGAGGCATAAGTAGAAAACTCCATTGGATTGCCTTCATGGGTTACTACATCCGATAAACCTCTGCAGATCACAAACGGAACCTTAAAGGCAGTGGCAACTGAGGCAACTGCTCCTGCTTCCATCTCTGAACAGATTGAATCCGGGAAATATTTCATCAATTTCGCAAAGTCTTCCTCCCTGGACATAAATAAATCCTGAGATGCGATGGTTCCTACATGATATCGAATACCGCATTTTTTAGCCGCATCAATACATTTTTCCAACATCACCCGATCTGCATGAAAACGAAGCCCTCTTCCGGAAGGTCCGTCTAATGGACTTGTATCATAATCTGCCTGTACTATATCATCGCTGATCACAATATCCAGAACTTCTTGTTCATCTTTTAAACCACCGGCTGTTCCCACATTGATAATGGCTTTGGGATTGTTTTTTAAGCAGAGAATGGCAGTGGCCATACTGGCAGTACTTTTCCCGATTCCGCTCTTACAGATTACGATATCTTGATCTTTAATCTTTCCGTAGTGAAAATCAATTCCCGCAACCGATTCACTTTTTTCCATTTGGGCAATATTTTGGATTGCTTCGACTTCTAGATCCATTGCCGCAATAATTCCAATCATATCTATTTCCTCCTGCAGCTATAAAAATATTTTTCGCCTTCACAGATTCCTTCGAATTCAAAATCTGTTTTAATCGATTCAATGATAAAATATGGTTCCAGTTTTTCTTTTAACCATTTCGGATCATATACCCTTTGCATATGATGCTCCTGTACAATCGTTCCATTCGGCATATAAAACGCAAAATCCTGATAAATAATGTCATCCTCCGAGGTAATGGACCATTGATAATCACACTTTTCAAAAGAGCCTGTCTCATTAAATTCTTCCGAGAACTCTTCTAAACGGTCTAATGAGTGCGTATCAAAGAAAAACCATCCCCCTGATTTTACATGCTCACTGACTTGCTTGAAAAACTGTTCAACATCTTTATCTTCCAATAAATAATTAAAACTGTCACATAAGCAACAGATGGCATCATACATGCCATAGCCTTCTAAATCGAGCATGTTTCCGACATGAAAAGAGATTTTATGTTCCGTATCCTTTAAGGATGCCTGTTGGATCATCTTTTCGGATAAATCTAAAGCTGTCACATGAAAACCATCTTTTGCCAGCTGTAAAGTAATTTCACCGCTTCCGCAGGCAAGCTCCAGAATATCTCCCTTTTGAATCTTGGATTCAATCCATTTTACCCAGGACTTTGTCGCATCTTCATCCTTGACTAAGGCATCATAATACGATGCCAGAAGATCATACATCATACGTTGTCACCGGCATATCCGAATACAATCGATCTAACTGATATACCTGTCTTTCTTCATTCACAAATAAGTGAACGACAATTTCTTTTAAATCAATTAAGACCCATCTGGAATCCGAATCCCCTTCAACACGATAATCTACATCAAATCCGGCTTCACGAATACGGTCTTTTATATTCTGGGCAATCGCATTATTCTGGCGAATATTGGTCGTGCTCGCCACAATCATCTCATCCAGAAACGGAGTTAACTGGCGGCAGTCATAAATCTTAATATCATATCCCTTTTTTTCGCTGATTGCCTTTAATACAACTTCTTTGAGTTCCATTCTAATTTTCCTTCTAAATACTGGTCATTGGCTTTTTTTACAGCCTCAAATCCTTTATATATGTCATTCATACATGCATCGATCAGTGGTTTACTGTCATACCCACGAAGCGGATCTAATTTATCGGCACAGAATACGATCATTGAATAAGGATCTGTGCCTGTTCCTAATACATGATGATAAATCGCATTTTTAATCACCGGATCATGCAGATAGAAAATTCGATCTACGATCTCGGAGCCCACAAAACCATGCCATACCGGCAGATCGTATTTCATGTTTTCCGGACAGATAATTTCCATCCATGGCTGCATATGCTCCTTATCCATGGATTTTGCGATATCGTGAAATAATCCGATCAAATAAGCCTTCTGTGTATCCAAACCATTGGATGCAGCTAATTTTTCACATAAATCAGCCACGGACAGAGAATGCAGATATCGCTTTTCTTTTACTCTGGTTCGCACAAAATCAGTAATATACAACCGATTGGCATAAATATATTCCATCACAGGGGACGGTACATAGTTTAATCGATCCCCGTTTCGAATTTGTGAAGAAGATACCGGCATCGGTGTCATATGAATCTTTTGAATATCGTATTTGGAGGATCCAAACTTACCATCCCTGTCCACACATACAAAGTGTGCCATCGTCACAAGCTTATCGGCACCCTTCCATTTATCAAACTGCTCCAATTGGTCATTTCCAATGATCCACCAGAAATCATGTTCCGGATATCTTTCCTTTAAAATGGATAAGGTATCGATTGTAAAGCTTTTCCCTTCTCTTTCCAATTCGATGGTGCATGGTTTAAGGTTAGGTTCCTTTTCCAAGGCAAGCTCCAACATCCGCAAGCGATGGGTATCCTCGGTTAAACTTCGATCCTTTAACGGTGTGCTTTTTGTCAGCATATACCAAACTTCATCTACAGGAAGCTTCTCTAAGGCTGTGCGGCCGATCGCAATATGTCCGTAATGGATCGGATCAAAAGATCCGCCTAATATCGCGATGTTCACTTTTTCAACCCCAGCTTATTTTCTTTTGAGCGGCGATACAGCACAAAAGTATGCCCTACAATATGAATGATCTCACTGTGGGTTTGCGAAGCACATTCGATGGCTGCTTCCCTTGTTTCAATCGGAGAAGTCTTGAGTAAAGAAACCTTTAAAAGTTCATGGGCTTCTAAAGA
>JAGAWH010000224.1 GCA_017941505.1 Faecalicoccus sp.
GTATTCCGTTTATCCATGAACTGGGGAAGAATTTATCCAAATGGCGATGATGAAACACCAAATGAAAAAGGTCTTCAGTTCTATGACAACGTATTTGATGAATGTGCAAAGTACGGAATTGAACCATTAGTAACAATCTGCCATTATGAAATTCCATGGGCTATCGTTACTAACTATGGTGGATTCTCAAACCGCAAGGTAATTGATTTATTCCTTAAATATTGCGAAACCATCTTTAAACGCTATAAGAACAAAGTTAAATATTGGTTGACATTCAATGAAATCAATATTGCGTGCATGGGTGAAGGCGGCATCGGTAACCTGTATGGTTTAGGTATCATGGAAGAAGAAGATATCAACGCTACTGAACCAATTAAATTATCTGATTTGAAATCCGATAAGCAGAGAACATTTGAAGCATTACATAATGAATTTGTAGCTTCCGCATTAGCGGTTAAATTAGGTCATGAGATCAATCCTGACTTCATGATCGGTAACATGATTGCTCATGTAACCGTATATCCTTTAACACCGGATCCAAAAGATATTCTGGCTTGCGACCGTGAAGAAAATTTAAAGAATAATTTCTGCTGCGACGTACAGGTTCGCGGTGCTTATCCGGTTTGGGCTAAAAAATATCTGAAGGATTTAGGCGTTGATCCTTGGTTCATCGATGATGAAAAAGATGCAGCCATTATCAAAGAGGGTACAGTTGACTTCCATACATTCTCTTACTACATGTCCAACTGTATTACTACCCATGAAGGTGCAGCTACTACAGCCGGTAACATGTCTGTAGGTGCGAAGAACCCTTACTTAAAGGCTTCTGACTGGGGCTGGCAGATTGACCCGGATGGATTGGAACATACATTAGAGACTTTGGCAGACCGTTATCCTGGACTTCCTTTGATGGTTGTTGAAAACGGCTTCGGCGCATTTGATAAGGTGGAAGAAGATGGTTCTATCCATGATGATTACAGAATCTCTTACTTCAAGAGCCATATCGAAGCTATGGGCAGAGCTTGTGAAGCCGGTGTACCGTTAATTGGTTACACTACATGGGGACCAATCGATTTAGTATCTGCAGGAACCGGACAATACGCTAAGCGTTATGGATTCATCTATGTTGACAGACATGATGATGGAACCGGTGATTTCTCACGTTCTAAGAAAGATTCCTTCTATTGGTATAAGAAGGTTTGTGAATCGAACGGTGAAGTTTTAGACTAATAATTATCGACAGATTGAAGTAAGGCTTCAATCTGTTTTTTTTTATCATGGACCAATCGTTTTAATAGGGTGGTATACTGAATTAAAAGGAGATAAATAATATGAGTTTTCCAAAAGGTTTTTTATGGGGTGGCGCAGTAGCTGCTAACCAATGTGAAGGTGCATACCTTGAAGACGGAAAAGGTTTATCCGTTCCGGATATGTTGCTTGGCGGAGATGTAAATACACCAAGAACATTCTTGCCGGTAACCGATCCTAACGCTTTCTATCCTTCCCACGAAGCGATTGATTTCTATCATCATTACAAAGAAGATATCGCCTTATTTGCCGAAATGGGATGGAACGTATTCCGTTTATCTATTAACTGGGGAAGAATTTATCCAAATGGAGATGATGAAACTCCAAATGAAGCCGGTCTGGCGTTCTATGAAAGTGTATTTGATGAATGTTTAAAATACGGTATTCAGCCTTTGGTTACCTTAAGTCATTATGAGATTCCATGGAATATAGTTGTAAAGTATCAAGGCTTCTATAGTCGCAAGACCATTGATCTATATCTGCGGTATGTTCGCACCGTATTGGAGCGCTATCATACTAAGGTAAAGTATTGGCTGACCTTTAATGAAATAAACATTTGCTGTATGGGATTGGCCGGTGTCAGCAATCTATATGGATTAGGTCTGGTGGATGAAAGAGATATTCAAGCTGATCATCCAATTCCTTTCTCTGAACTTAAAAACGATCCACAGAAGACTTTTACTGCATTACACAATGAGTTTGTTGCCAGTGCTCTGGCAGTAAAGATGGCACATGAAATCGATTCTTCTTTAATCATAGGAAATATGAATGCTCATGTGGCTGCATATCCTTTAACTCCGAATCCTAAGGATATATTGGCATGCATGGAATATGACCAATTTGTTCATTATTTGACCGGTGATGTACAGGTACGGGGTGAATACCCGGATTTCGCATTCCGTTATTTTAAAGAACATGGAATTGATTCATCTTTTATCAGGGAATCGGATAAGGAAATCTTAAAAGAAGGTACGGTGGATATGTATACCTTCTCTTATTACTGCAGCAGCTGTGTTAGTACCAGCCCAGATGTAGAAATAGTGGGCGGTAACTTATCTGTAGGAGTAAAAAATCCATATCTGGAAACATCTGACTGGGGTTTACAAATTGATCCGGATGGCCTTCGTTACACCCTTAATCAAATTCATGCCCGCTATCCACATATTCCTATCATGGTGGTAGAAAACGGTTATGGAGCCTATGATACGGTGGAAGAAGATGGATCGATTCACGACCCATATCGTATTGCCTACTATAAGCCGCATATCGTTGCGATGAAAGAAGCTATTGAAGATGGTGTTCCATTAATTGGCTATACCAGCTGGGGACCAATCGATTTAGTGTCTGCAGGAACAGGACAGTACGCTAAGCGCTATGGCTTCATCTATGTTGACAGACATGATGATGGAACCGGTGACTTCTCACGTTCTAAGAAAGATTCCTTCTATTGGTATAAGAAGGTTTGTGAATCGAACGGTGAAGTTTTAGATTAATATGAATGATCTGAGATACTTTGTATCTCAGATTTTTTTTTGAAAGCCTTTTCAATTTTTGGGATTTAAATACAAATTATAGGTATAAATGTATTTTCAATGATATAATGCAGGTAGTAAAAGGAGATTATACAATATGAGTTTTCCAAAAGGTTTTTTATGGGGCGGCGCTGTTGCAGCCAACCAATGTGAAGGTGCATACCTTGAAGATGGAAAGGGTTTATCCGTTCCTGATATGTTACTTGGAGGTAATGTTAATACACCAAGAACTTTCCTGCCGGTAACCGATCCGACAGCTTTCTATCCTTCTCATGAAGCAATCGATTTCTATCATCACTACAAAGAAGATATCGCTTTATTTGCCGATATGGGATGGAACGTATTCCGTTTATCTATTAACTGGGGAAGAATTTATCCAAACGGGGATGATGAAAAGCCAAATGAAGCAGGTCTGGCATTCTATGACAATGTATTTGATGAATGCGCTAAATACGGAATTGAACCGTTAGTAACTATCTGCCATTATGAAATTCCATGGGCAATCGTTACAAAATATCATGGATTCTATTCCAGAAAGACCGTTGATTTATTCGTTAAATATTGCGAAACAATCTTCAAACGCTATAAGAACAAAGTTAAATATTGGTTGACTTTCAACGAAATCAATACGCCGTTAATGTCACTTGATGGCGGCATGAGCAATATGTACAGCTTAGGTTTGATGGAAGATGAAGATATTAACGCAACAGAGCCTATTAAATTATCCGATATCAAGAGTGTTACTCAGCACAAGTGGCAGGCATTACATCATGAATTTGTAGCTTCCGCATTAGCTGTCCAATTAGGTCATGAAATCAATCCGGACTTCATGATTGGCTGCATGATCTGCCATATCACTCTCTATCCGTTAACATGTAATCCGGCTGATATGTTACTGGCGCAGCAGGAAGATGATTTAAAGAACAATCTTTGCGGTGATGTACATGTTCGCGGTGAATATCCGGATTATGTAAAGGCAATCTGGAAAAAACAGGGTGTAGATCCTTCCTTCATTAAACCGCAGGATTTAGAAATCTTAAAAGAAGGTACCGTAGATATGTATACATTCTCTTACTACATGTCTAACTGTGTAACTACCAATAAAGATGCTGAAACAACAGCCGGCAATATGTCATTAGGAGTTAAGAACCCTTACTTAAAGGCTTCTGACTGGGGCTGGCAGATTGACCCGATCGGTTTAAGATGGACTTTAAATAAATTAGCTGAACGTTATCCGCATCTTCCGCTGATGGTTGTAGAAAACGGTTTCGGCGCCTTTGATAAGGTGGAAGAAGATGGATCCATCCACGATGAATATCGTATCGATTACTTCCGTGAACACATCAAGGCAATGGGCGAAGCTATTGATGATGGCGCTCCGTTAATCGGCTACACGACATGGGGTCCAATTGATTTAGTATCCGCAAGTACCGGTGAATATGCGAAACGTTACGGCTTCATCTATGTGAACAGACATGATGACGGAACTGGTGACTTCTCCCGTTCTAAGAAAGATTCCTTCTATTGGTATAAGAAGGTTTGTGAATCCAACGGCACTAACATCGACTAATTCTGATTCAAACAGCGGGTTATACCGCTGTTTTTTTCATGTCTGAATGTGTGTTATTATTGAGCCAGGTATAGGAGGAAATTGTTCATGAAAAAATTAGGCTTTGGCTTAATGCGCTTGCCGAGAATGAATCCGCAGGATCCTGCGTCTATTGATTACGATAAATTATATCCTATGGTGGATTTATTTCTGGAAAGAGGGTTTACCTACTTTGATACCGCATGGATGTATCAGGCTTTTGAAAGTGAAAGATCCGTTAAAAAAGCTCTTGTAGAACGTCATCCAAGAGACAGCTTTACCATTACGACAAAACTTCATTCCAGCTACTTCGATTCGTTTGAAGACAGAGATAAGATTTTTTACGGCCAGTTAGAGAAGACCGGTGTTGAATATTTTGATTATTATCTCTTACATGGAATTGAAGATCCAACCTATCCGAAATTTGAAAAATGTGACTGTTTTAACTGGATGCTGGAGAAAAAGGGACAGGGTCTTGTGAAACATGTAGGTTTCTCCTTCCATGGATCTCCTGAAATGTTAGATGCCATCTTAACAAAATATCCGCAGATGGAATATGTGCAGCTGCAGATTAATTATCTGGATTGGGAAAGCCCATGGATCAAGAGTAGGGAATGTTATGAAGTTTGTGTAAAACACAATAAAAAGATCATTGTGATGGAACCGGTAAAAGGCGGAACTTTAGCCAAGATTCCGGGAGCTGCCGAGAAGCTGTTTAAAGAAGCAGATCCTAATAAATCCATTCCAAGCTGGGCAATCCGTTTTGCAGCAAGTCTTCCAAATGTTGCACTTGTTCTATCCGGTATGAGTACTTTAGAGCAGGTTGATGATAATACTTCCATTATGGATCCTTTTGTTCCGTTTACCGAAGATGAAAATAAGTTGTGTTTTAAAGCAGCAGATATCATTAATAACCAAATCGCAATCCCTTGCACAGGATGTTCTTATTGCACGGATGGCTGTCCGATGCAGATTGCGATTCCGCAGTATTTTTCACTCTATAATGAACATGCCCATGATGATATGGATGAAAAAGGCTGGACGGTTGCCTTTAACTATTACAGCACCATCGCCATAGATCATGGCAGGGCATCCGATTGTATTGAATGCGGACAATGTGAGAGCATATGCCCACAGCATCTTCCAATCATTACATATCTTAAAAAAGTGGCAGATGCACTGGAAGAAGAATAATACATGCCCCGGACATTCCGGGGTTTTCTTGTGCCATGGCAATCAAAGATGCATTATGATATATTATTATTAAATCTAAAACATATTAAATAGTTAAGGAGGACAGATTATGTCAGCGAAATGGTATTATGCCAGAGATAATAAGGCGATAGGACCGTTTACAGCCGATGAAATGAAGCGGTTATATAATGAGGAGACGATTCAGGATGCGACCTTTGTGTGGTGTGAAGGAGCACCGGATTGGAAATTTTATCGGGACACGGAATTGTCTATGGACTCTTTGCCTCCGGATTATGAACCGGAGGAAGAAACCGTTGTTCTGACAGAGCCTGAAAATGACCAAAATCCGATTGAAGAAGCAGCACATGATGAATACACGGATCATACAGAACAAAAATCAGAAAAAGCAGATTGGTATTATTTGAAAGGGGTCACACCGCAGGGACCTTTCACTAAGGAAGAAATGTCCTCTCTTTTTGAAAAGGGAAAGATCAATAAAGATACCCTGGTACTTATATCCGGAGAAGAAAACTGGCAGAATTATAAAGATTCAAAATTATATATACCGGCTGCCAAGGTAGAATTGATGCCGGATAAAACGGATATCAGTATGCCGGAACAGGAAGAATACGATAATGGGGCTACTGAAGTCTACACGGATGATAAGACCTCTATGGACCCATACGAATACAATGCCTTTGATGATTTTGGCAGTGAAGCCGACGAAAAAGAAGAGTGGTATATAGATCAGGACGGGCCTTATACTTTGCGCGCCCTTCGTGCCATGTATAAACGGGGCAATATTGCTGAAAGTTCTATCATCGCAAAAGCGGATGGAACAACACTTCCTTTATCGCAATTACAGGATGACGAACTCCCTCAAAAGAAGCAGGATCAATGGTTTTTAGCGCGTAACGGTAAAGCGGAAGGCCCGTATGATCCAACCGATATTATAAACTGGGTGTTGTCAAAACAAATTCCACTCGATACGCAGATTTGGAAAGATGGCATGTCTGACTGGATCAAAATCGGTGAATCTGATTTATTAACGGAAAGCCAGAAACAGTCTTTGATGCCAAAGCAGGAAAAGAAAGAAACACAGCCTAAAAAATCAAAACTTGCTTTGATCATCGGTATTCTGGCAGGTATCTGCATTTTGGGAGGTATTGGTTTCTTCTTGTTTGGAAAAGGGCCGAAAGAAGAAATACAGGCATCTTCCTTTACCGGAAATTGGAAGCTCAGCAAATATGCACCGGCAGATGGGGATTTCTGGGATCTTTCCTTAAGCGAAGTGCAGAAATTAAGAATGTCTGTAGAGGATGACGGAGATATTACGATTCAAACAAACGGCAGAGACATTTATGCAGGAAGCTGGACTATCGATGGAGACGTTGCCGATATCCAGGGAAATTTAAATGATGAATCCACAAATTTAGAATTATCCGTGAATGAAGACGGTGAGGTTGTCATCAAACAGAAACCGGACGTTACCTTGATCTTTGTGGAAGACGCGGATGCTCCCTTAACATCGGAGGAGTCAAAGCCAAGTGAAACCGCGCAATCCGAACCGGAACCGGAGCCGGAACCTGCCACAAATCCGGAATTAGGTAACTATAAGGTGAATTATGATATGAACCTGCGTTCCCAGCCAAACCGCTATTCTTCGGATGCCGGTGATATTGGTGCAGGAAGTACGGTTAATATTGTAGAAATCGAAAATAATAGCGATGGTAAATGGGGTAAGCTATCGGATGGAAGATGGATCTGTATGGTTGATTCGGATTATACCTATCTTACAAAACAATAGAAAAGAGGAATCGATATGATATGTAAAGAGTGTGGTGCTCCGCTCAAACCCGGAGCAAAATTTTGTACAAAATGTGGTGCAGAAGTTGAAAAAGAGCCCATCGTTTTAACCTGTCCGGAATGCGGAAGACAGGTAAGCGCGGATCAAAAATTCTGCCGTTTCTGTGGATGTACATTGGATTTTTCAGAGAATGAAGAGCCTCAGATTCCTGATATTCCTGTGATCCCTCAACCCCAAACAAAAGAGACTTCTTTCTTTGAATCGGAAGTAAAACCGATGAAAGAAAAGCCAAGAGAAGAGGTGAAGCAGCCGGATACAAAACAAAAAAATCAGAACAATTGGCCGGCCTTTATCTCGCTGGGAGCTGCTGCTATTGGATTTTTATCACCGCTAAGATGGGTTGTTAACATAGTAGTTGGCGTTGTTATACGATTATTTAGATTGTATTATTTTTATCCAATTTTACGGTTTATTTCCTTTATGTATGGTTTTATGCATTGGGTATGTATACTTCTCTGCTTAGCTGTGATTGCCGGACTGTCATACTTACTTTCTGTTGAAAAAAGTGAAAACCAAAGCTCAATCTGGATGGGATTTATTCCTGCTGCCTGTTCTTTGATTTCCGTCATCTTTACAATGACCATGCATCCGGCCCTAAGCTTTTTGGTTTCCATTCCGGCTATTCTTGTCGGAATATTACTGGCAAATAAAGTATTTATCAAAAGAGAAGTGCTGCGAGGTCCGTTTGATTTAAATTCAGAACTTGACAGTTTAAAAGGATTCTTTGCGTCAAGTAAACCGAAAAGTGCTCCGGCAGCAACCGTAAAAAGACCGGTTAAAACCAGTGTACCGCTTGTACCCAATGAGCGCTTAAATGAAGCTTCTTATTTTGATGGTAACGGTAAAGATTTATTTGTGATTTCACTTGTTAACGCACTGGCCATGAGCGTTACCTGCGGAATTATGATTCCGTGGGCACAGGTACGTGTGGCAAGATATGAGGCCGGTCATACTGTTTATAACGGAAGACGTCTGCAGTTTGTTGGCAAGACATCGGATTTGTTTATTTTATATTTAAAATGGATTTTATTATCGATGGTTACCTGCGGAATCTATTTTCCTTTTGCGATGGTGGAGTATACTAAATGGATCAGCCGTTATACCGGTTATGAAGATGAAACACCGGGTCCAAATGGCTTTGCGGGATCCGATTTTGATGGCAATGCCTTTGAATATTATGGATATACCAGTTTAGGCGGAGCCCTGACGGCACTAACCTGTGGCATTGGTTCGGGATGGTATTTCAACTTATTGAAGAACTGGACATTGTCGCATACAAAAGTATGTCATGACCGTATGGCTTATGATAAGGATACCTGGACAAGTACCTTAGGTATATTGCTGGTAAACTATCTTTTGACTTCAGTTACCTGCGGTATCTACGGTCCTTGGGCAAGATGTCGTATAAATGAATATGCGATTTCGCGTACTCATATTAATCCAAACTATAACTATCATGAATAATGAAATGAAAATACGGGCAATCGAGAAGGGAAGATCCATTGCCCGTGTTCTTATAGTGGGCTTAATATATGCAACCTGGGTTTTTGTGACAGGACTTTATATACCATGTCCGATACGAACGGTAACAGGGTTGTTATGTCCGGGATGCGGGATTAGCCATTATTTTATTCATCTTCTGCGGTTTGAATGGAAAGAGGCATACATGGATAATCAATTGGTGTTTATTTTGATGCCTTTTGCGTGTGTTTATTTTCTTTACCGTACATGGCGTTATATCAAATACGGAAAAGAGGACTACTCGAAAGCAGAAATGATTCTGTTTATTGTGTTGTTTTACTGCTGCATAGGTTTTATGATCTGGCGAAATATGAATTGAGGTCTGTATGAACGATGGTGGAAAAGTAATATTCAGCGGATTGATTGCCTGTCTTTTTGTGGGGCTTATGAGTTTTTTTGTGCTTGTGGTCAACAAGAATGAATCCAATCCGGTTACTGCCCAGGTGGATGCATCCATGCAGGAAATGGAGATGGATATTCCTGCCTTAACAAGTGATCAGGTTGAAAGTGCATATTCAGATATATTAGAGAATTATCGAAACCACACCGGTGATATCAATGAAAATTTTGATAAAGATCTCCATTATGCCTTTGTGGATATTATGGAAGATGGATATCCGGAATGTCTTATTGCCAAGGTGGACGAGAATGGATATAAGATCGTTGATGTATTTGGCTTTGATGGTTATCAAACCAAAAGATTATGCACACTTCCAAACTCAAAGGTGAACATTAAATTATTGAAAAACGGTCTTGTTTATGAAGCCAATCGAACCGAATCCATCAAATATAATGCCTTTTATCAGCTGATGCCATACTCTGCAGATACTTCGCATCGAATCACATTTTACAGCCGTCATTCAACATACTGGATCAAGGAGAATGATGGTGAAAGAGAAGAAGTGACAAAAGAAGAATATAACTCTAAAGGATATCCGTATCAGTCTTTTGAAATACTAGATGATATAGAATGGACGGTGATCGATTCATGAATACGACAATTATAGAACAAAAAGAATTAAAGCCGGCCGTTTTATATGTTATGGCGGATGGTAAGATACAATCTTATTCCTTGAAATCGAAAATGACTTTGGGAAGAGATAATGATGGTTTTACATCGGATATTTCCATTCCATCGACTTTAAAGAATGTGTCTCGCCATCATGGTATTTTTACTACGGAAAAAGGAAAGACATTTTATGAGGATGTCAAATCCGCAAACGGTACCTGGTACAACAACCGCAAGTTAGAACCAAATACTTTGCAGCATTTATCAAATGGAGATGTACTTCGTATTGTTTCAAAATCACATCCGGAACAATTTGTCACAATGGTTTATGTAGAAGATTATCCGGATTCTTTCAGCTGGAAGCGGATTTCATTAAAAGATCAAAATCAATTGGAAATCGGAAGATCGGTGTCATCGGATATTCATTTGAACAGTGAGAGTATATCCCGTGCCCATGCGGTCTTATTTAAAAGAGGACATCGCTGGGCGATTGGTGATAGAGAGAGCACCAATGGTATATATCACAATAATATCAGGCTGTATGCTCCTATCTTTTTAAAGCCGGGAGATGTAATCCGGGTTCAGAATTTGAATTTCTTATTTGCAGGGAATTCATTGATTTACCAGCAGCCTAAACATTTAGAAAATTCCTACCAGTTTATTCAAAACATTCCTAAGTTTCAGATGGTATATAAAGACCGATTATCGATTCATATCGATGAAAGAAGTGTCATCAGCCATATGAAAAAAATCGTTCTTTTACAGGATATCAATATGGATGTTAATGCAGGTGAGATGGTGTTGATTCTGGGTGGATCGGGTGCCGGTAAGACAACGTTTATGAATGCGGTCATGGGTTATGAAAAAGCCGATGGGCGGATTCTTTACGGTAATACCGATGTCTATTCCGAGTACGATACGATGAAATATAAAATGGGA
The DNA here is from genome assembly GCA_017941505.1 of Faecalicoccus sp. Next base: position 10,959 of record JAGAWH010000224.1, read on the forward strand.
TTTGTCCCGCAAAAGGATTTACTGCGGATGGATGACAGGGTCATTGATACGCTGCACGATGCGGCCAATATGAAACTGAAAAAGATGTCCCATGCCGATAAGGAAAAAAGAATCAATGATGTCTTACATACATTAGGTTTGGAAAGAGAAAAAAACAGCCTAATCAAAAAATTATCCGGTGGGCAGTGTAAGCGTCTGAGCATCGCGGTAGAGTATATATCCAATCCAAGCTTGTTCTTCTTAGATGAACCGGATTCGGGACTTGATGGGATCATGGCTAGAACTTTGATGGAAAATCTGCGTGTAATTGCCAATGAAGGAAAAATTGTGATGGTGATATCCCATGGACCGGATAGAGCCAAAGATTTATTTGATAAGGTGATTGTACTTGCCAAAAGTGTAAAGGACAATTGCGGAAGACTTGCCTTTTATGGGTCAGTGGATGAAGCGTATCGTTTCTTTGATACAGATTCCTTAGAAGGAGTTGTGAAAAGAATCAACCGCCCGGATGAGGGTGGCGATGGCTTATCGGATTTCTATATTGAAAAATATCAACAGAAGAGGTAGTGCATATGGGAACTTCACGATTGAAACAGACACATATCTATATTCAAAAGTGTTTCCGTATCTTTCTCAATGAGGGAGGATGGAAGACATTTATCAGTGCTGCGATCATTACGCTGATCATTGCCGGGGTTGTCAGTGAAGATATGTTTAAGTCTTATGCAGCTACCCGTAACGGCGCTTTTGCCTTAGTTTGTGCATGCATATGGATCGGTATCTTTAATTCCATCCAATCGATCTGTAAAGAAAGAGATATCATAAAAAGAGAACACCGCTCAGGGTTACACATTTCTTCTTATATTGCCGCGCATATGGTATTTGAGATGTTTTTATGTCTGATTGAAAGTTTGATTGTGACCGGAATCCTTGTCGCTCTAAAAGGAGCAAATCTAGCTCCTAAAGGAGTTATGTTTTCCAGCATTCTGGAGTTAGAGATTACTTTCTTTCTTGCGATATACAGTGCCGATGTACTTGGCTTGATGGTCTCTTCAATAGTTAAGACAACGATGACTGCCATGACGGTAATGCCTTTTATCTTGATTATTCAGCTGGTTATGTCAGGAATGATATTCGAATTAAAGGGACTTGCCTCTTCGGTTGCTAATTTTACGATTTCTAAATGGAGTTTAAATGCGATCTGCATTACGGCCAATGTCAACGATATGTTGATGTCCAATCCATCTTTAGAAGCAGATTATGAATTTGTGGCATCAAATTTATTGAGAATGTGGGCAACACTTGGATTATTTGTCCTGGCATACGGAGCGATTGCCGTCTTTGCCTTGGAATTTATTGATAAAGATAAACGATAATACAGACCGGGTACTTTATGTACCCGTTTTTTATGTATAAGGCCTGATAATCTGTTTAAAATATATCGGACATTTATTTCATCTTTCTTGCAAATATAATTCCTTCCCAGCATAATAATTATGAAATAGAGGTGGAATCATGAGTTTAATGGATACAATCTTAAAAAGAAGAAGTGTTCGAAAATATACAGATCAAGATATTGATGAAGATACATTGAAACAGATTGTTCAGGCAGGATTATTAGCGCCTACAAGCCGTAATCTAAAACCCTGTGAGTTTTATGTTGTTAAGGATAAGGAAATATTGAAACAATTATCCGGTGCGAAACAGATGGGTGGAAAGATGATTGCAGAATGTAATGCGGCCATTGTCGTATTTGCCGATGAAGATAAGGCTGATACCTGGGTCGAGGATTGTTCAATTGCTTTATCCTTTATGATGCTGATGGCCGAAGAATTAAATATCGGCAATTGTTTCGTCCAGTATCAATTTCGGAAAGATGGATCAGGAAATGATGCCGAAGAAAATGTTCGAAACATTTTAAAGGTTTCTAAACCGATGCGTATGACAGGTATTCTGGCTCTGGGAATTCAGGATGGCTCTTTAAAAGGGCATGAATTGTCCGAAGCGGATTGGACCAAAGTCCATCAGATATAAATGTTGTATACATTCATACAATGGACATGGGGATTTTTACAAACATTTTTAGGTGCCATTCTATATGTACTGTATCGTAAATATCCTCACTTTCGATACCATCATGCGATGGTAACCGTATGGAATAAACCTTCCAGTGTATCCCTTGGCTGGTTTATCTTTATTGAAGACAGGTATCCTAAAGAGCTTTTAGCCCATGAATATGGGCATACGATCCAATCTCTTGTCTTAGGACCGCTCTATCTACCTATTATCGGTATACCATCTTTGATTTGGTTTCATATTCATACGCCATCAAAAGGAAGTTATTATTCCTTTTACCCTGAGAAAACAGCTAACACTTTAGTCAAACGTTATACGGATGAAGATATATTTGAGGATTGATATTATGGATGATTTATTATTAGTCAATGAAAATGATGAAATTATCGGATATGGAGAAAAGCTGGATGTGCATAAGCGTGAGCTTTTACATCGAGCTTTCTCCATCTTTATTGTTGATTTAAAACGAAAAGAGATTCTGCTTCAGAAAAGAGCAGAGGGGAAATACCATTCCGGAGGCTTGTGGACCAACACATGCTGTTCACATCCAAGAAAAGATGAAAGCTGGAATGAAGCCCTGCACAATCGCCTTAAGGAAGAGTTAAATCTAGATGTTATTGTATCGATTGAAAAACCGGAAGGAGAGCTTCAAAACAATCATATGTATAAGGCAGGAAAGTTTTTGTATTACGCTCCTTTTGATGGATTAAGCGAACATGAAATCGATCATGTCTTTGTCTATCCGGTTAATAAGAATGATTTCTTAAATATCGATTTTAACCCGGAAGAAATAGCCCAACTTCGCTGGATTTCCTTTGAACAGTTAAATACAGAGCTCATTCAATCGCCGGATAGTTTTACAGCCTGGTTTGAAAAAGCTTATAACATCGCGAAGTCAATTTTTTAGTCAGTAAAATTGTGTATACCTTTATGAAAATGTATAATAAATATCAGGTTTTAAAAGTTATATAGGGAGGTACTTATGGCCGATACAAAACGAGCGCAGGGAACGGTAGATTTATTACATGGTCCCATTCTTCAATCATTGGTTCTTTTTATGATTCCGGTGATGATCTCCAACATCTTTCAGCAGTTATACAATGCGGTTGATACAGCTATTGTTGGAAACTATCTTGGTGAGAATTCATTAGCGGCAATCGGTGCCAGCGCATCTATTTTTGAAATGTTGGTAGGCTTTTCCATGAACATGGGAAATGGTTTTGCGATTGTCTGCGGAAGAAGTTTTGGTTCCGGTGATGAAGATATGATGAAACGCTCCGTGGCAGGAACTATCAAAATCGGTGTCATCAGCTGTATTGTGATGACAATCATAGCCGTTATTGGTCTTCGTCCACTTCTGGAATTGATCAATACACCGGCTTCTATATTAGAAGAATCTCTATCTTATATCATGATTATCGGATTAGGTATTACCGTTATGTTTACCTACAATACATGTTCTGCTTTACTTAGATCTATCGGTAACAGCGTAATGCCGCTTGTATTCTTAGTTATCTCATCTTTGTTGAATATTGTATTGGATATCGTATTTATTACATCTTTTGGATGGGGTGTTGTAGGGGCTGCGATCGCAACTGTCATTGCACAGGGCGTATCCGCTGTATTATGTATTATCTACATGCTGAAAAAGACAAGAATCCTTATTCCGTCTAAAGAACATTTTAAAACAGATGTTGCCTTATATAAGGATTTAGCAGGTCAGGCATATTCTATGGCTGTTATGGGATCTATCGTATCCGTAGGTTCAATTATTTTACAGTCCGGTATCAATGGCTTAGGAACAACGATTATCGCAGGTCACGTGGCTGCCCGTAAGATTTATGCGATCGGTAACCTTCCGTTTATCTCTATGTCAGCTGCAATTTCTGCATTTATCGCTGCCAACAAGGGAGCCAACCAGGGTGACCGTATCTTAAAGGCAATGCGTTCCGCATTTATTTACGATGCGCTGATGGCAGCAGTCGTATCGGCTATTTTCTGGACAATGGCACCGACCTTTGTGGTATGGATTTCCGGTTCGAACAATCCAACCATTATCGATAATGCCAGCCGCTTCTTGTATGTAGTTGCACCATTCTATGCCGTACTGGGTGTATTGATTCAAACTCGTTTTGGTTTACAGGCAGTCGGATCGAAGATCATGCCGTTATTCTCCAGTGTGATTGAATTTATCGGTAAGGTATTGTTCGTATATTTCCTGATTCCGGTTTTCCAATACGAAGCCGTTATCTGGTGTGAACCGATTATCTGGTGTGTTATGACTGCATATCTGTTAGTAGCATTCTATACAAATCCATATATTCGATCCATTCGTCATCAAACAGCATAATAAAGTTGGGATTTCCCAACTTTTTTTTAAGTGTGTCGGGCATGGCACATCTCTAGTTGGTGAAAGTCCAACCGCAGGTAGTTACCGCCAAGCGTAGTGAACCCCAAGTGGAAGACAGCGATGTCCAGATGAAGGAAGGGGCTAACAAAACTTCCGAGCCTACGAAC
>JAGAWH010000225.1 GCA_017941505.1 Faecalicoccus sp.
GAGTTTTCGTGCGCTCTTTTGAACTGTCTTTGGTCTCATTATGAGCTTTCTTCGATGGTATTTACCTTCACGGTTAGTAGTTAAGATTACTGCAAGCCAAAAAATAAGGCATCAACACTTTTAGGTTGACGCCATTGGCTGTGAAATTCACAGCCTTTTTTTAAATACTTTTTTATCGTCCCAATAATATTTGTTGGAGGAATCTGTTTGTATTTCAGGAATATCAATTCCCTATAAAAAACGAAAGTCTCTCTTTTTTCAGGGAGACCTTTTTTTAAGCCTGACGTTTATCTTCTGCTATCCAGACATGCCATTTTGGAGCTTTTGGCATTTCCGAACCGGTAACAAGAGATTTGATGACTCTTCTGTGTACAATGGCACAGCAAACAAGTAAAAGACATGTTCCACGTAATAGTTTTTTCATCTTTGTTTCTCCTTCATCCTTCTATGAGTATTGTATATAGACAGGTATTATTATTCAATTCATTTGGCTTATTCCATAAAAAAACTGTCCGTAAAGGACAGACCTTTAACACATTCATTAATAATCAAAGACGGGGTCCCCATCCTTATAGGACTCGTAAAGTTCATTCCTTGTTTACGGGTTTTATCCTGCCGATTCTTATATCGCACAACTGTCACAATATAACGATTATTGTCGTAGAGTATAACGCCGTCAACACAATCATTCCTGACATTCGAATAATACTGTGGTTTCTGTTAAAATACTTTTTGACGAGGTGATGACATGAAAATATTGATTATTGAAGATGACAGGACCCTTGCTCAAATATTATGTGAGGAATTGAATCAATGGGGACATCAGACAGAAGAGATTCATGACTTCAATCAGGTCCTTGAAGAATTAAGAGCCTTTGATCCGCACCTAGTATTAATGGATATAACCCTTCCCTACTACAATGGGTATTATTGGACACAGAAGATTCGCCGGGAATCCAATGTTCCGATTATCTTTATCTCCTCTCATACAGAATCCATGGATATCGTCCAGGCTATGCAGTTTGGAGCGGATGACTATATCACAAAACCAATTGATATTACGGTAACCCGTGCCAAAATCCAGGCGATTTTACGAAGGACCTACGACTATGTAATGGAAAGCGATAAATTAATCTATCATGATTTAAATTTGAATCTTTCCGCAGCTAAACTGTCCGGTCCTGATTTCACTTTGGATTTGACACGTACGGAGCTATTGATCCTGGAAAGCTTATTTTTAGCAAAGGGGGATATTGCCAAAAGAGAGAGTATGATCAATCATTGCTGGCAAAGTGAAGATTTTATCGATGATAATACTTTGGCTGTTAATATGACCCGTTTACGAAAGAAATTAAACAGTGTGGGATACCCAAACCTCATTCAGACAAAGAAAGGAATTGGTTACTATCTCTATGAATAAACTTAAATCCTTTCTGATCAGTGAATATAAGGTCTTTTTCTGTCTGGTATTTTCGATCCTTGTCTATGGAAGTATCTTCGTATTAAGAAACCTGGATATGGAGTATTTCCTGTTAGGACTCAAGATCCTTATCTTTGGATGGATTGTCTACATGATGATTCAATGGTTTAACTATCAGAAACAAATCTCATTAAAAGAAGAGCTGGAAAAGGTAAAACGTGAGAATCACCGTCTGGAAAGCCAAATCATAGAAGACCGAAAAGATCTGGAAGAATATTTCTTATTGTGGGTACATCAAATTAAGACTCCCATTACTGTATCCAAATTACTTCTCGAAAAAGAGGATACACCTTCATCTAAAAAGTTAAAGGAACAGATGTTCTATATTGAAGAGTATACAAATATGGCCATCGATTATCTGAAATTAAAAGACCGACAGGCGGATATGGATATTACCCTGGTAGACCTGGATGCCATCATTAAAAACCTTCTGAAAAAGTGTTCGATGCTGTTTATTGAGAAGCATCTTTCTTTGGAATATGAGCCGGTGAAAACTCAGGTTGTCAGCGATACAAAATGGTTATCCATCCTGATTGAACAGATTCTGTCCAATGCCGTTAAATATACAGAGCATGGGAAAATCCGTATTTGGTTTGAGAATGATACCTTAATGATTCGGGATACCGGAATCGGGATCCGTTTTGAGGATATCCCGAAAATCTTTGACAGAGGTTATTCCGGTTTTAATGGCAGAGTGAATGAAAAGTCCAGTGGCTTGGGCTTATATCTTGTTAAAAACATAGCAGAACTTTTGAATATTGAGGTAACTGTTTCTTCGGCGTTAAATCAGGGCAGTACCTTCTCTGTTCATTTCAACAATCTTTCAAAATTGTAAGATTACAGCCTCGAATTGTCATATTCGATAAATGCGGGAAAATCCCTCCATCGATACAATAGGACCATAAGCCAAAGGAGGTATCAAATATGGCAATCTTAGAATTGAAAAATATCAAGAAGACATATAAGACAAAGAATGTTACAACCGAAGCTTTAAAGGGTGTGAATTTCTCTGTTGAAAAAGGAGAATTTATCTCCATCATGGGAGAATCCGGTGCCGGTAAGACAACGCTGCTAAATATTATCGCAACGCTGGATAAAGCAACCTCCGGTACGATTTATCTGAACGGAAGGGATATTTCCGGATTAAAGGACAGCGAAATATCTCAATTTCGCAGAGAACAGTTAGGCTTTGTGTTCCAGGATTTCAACCTTTTGGATCAATTCAATAACCGTGACAATATTTATTTACCGCTGGTTTTATCCAATATGGATCCATCGCTGATGAAAGAGCGGTTAGACCCATTAAAGACCGTTCTGGGTATTTCCGATTTACTGGATAAATACCCTTATGAGATATCCGGCGGTCAGAAACAGCGGATTGCGATTGCGAGGGCCATCATTACAAAGCCATCCTTATTGTTGGCAGATGAGCCTACGGGTGCTTTGGATTCCGCATCTTCAGAAATGATCCTGAATCTGTTCCATACGGTAAACCAAACCGGACAGACAGTATTAATGGTTACCCATTCCCTTCGGGCTGCTTCCTATGCTAAAAGAGTGTTATTTATTAAAGATGGTATCGTTTATCACGAAATCTACCGGGGGGAAAAGGAAAATCAAGCCCAATTTATGGAGCGAATCAATCAGGCTCAATTCTTGTTGAATCGAGGTAAAGCGCTATGACATTCTCCATGGCTGCCAAATTCGCGTTTCAAAATCTGAAGGCCAACCGTTCCTTAGAAATTCCTTTTGTATGTTCCGCTTCGATGATGTTTGGCTTATTCAATATAATGTCAACTTTGTTGGGAAATCATTATGTACAGACCAGGCATACTACTCTTCCGATGATCATTGCGTTTGGAGCTTTTCTGGTTGGAATATTTACGGTTATCTTTGTCATTTATACAACTGATTTTCTTTTAAAAAGAAGAAATAAAGAATTTGCCTTATACGGTATTCTGGGATTGGAAAAGAAGCATATTCGAAAAATCATCAGTATTGAATTTCTGGTGTTATTTCTGATGATCTTAATGCTTTCCATCACGGGAGGATATCTTTTCGGACAGTTGACCTTTTTAGGGCTAAACCGCTTAATGCAGGATGTATCCGGTGGATTGATGGATTATGGTTTCAGCCTTCCGGCAATGTTTCTGGCAATATTGTTAGGAATGGGTTTATATCTCTATGCGATCTTAAGAAGCAGTTTCCGGATTTATTTATCTACACCGGTTTCCTTGTTGTCAAAGCAGCACAGCGGTGAAGGAGAACCGAAATCCCGATATATATTATTGGCGGCGGGGATGGTTTCCATGGCTGCCGGATATTATATCGCCTGGACTACAACGGGTATTCTTTCTTCTCTTCTCTATTTTTTCTTAGCTGCTTTATTGGTGATATTGGGAACTTATTTGTTGTATGTAACGTTCTCTGTGGTTTATTTAAAGTTTAGAAAGAAACAGAAAAGTTATTATAAACCTCTGAAATTTCTGGAAATCAGCGGCTTATTGTATCGGTTAAAAAGCAATGCGGTATCGCTTGCGAGCATTTCAATCTTAAGTACAGGCGTAATCCTGACTTTATCCGCAACCGCAGCGATCTATGCCAATATCCAGTCCGTTGCACAAAATTCCCTGCCTCGTGAATACCGGATGGAAAATCCTGTTTCTTTAAATGAAAACAATGTCCAAGACATAACCGAAGAAACAGAAAAAAATGTTTTATCAACAGTGGAGGATCCTTCCCAAATCATCAACCTGTTTACCGGCTATGAAATGTCAACGACCATTGCCCGCAAAGGGGATGAATTTGTTTCGTATGCATATGGGGATGAAACCATGCCTAACTTTGCATTGTTCTATGATTTGGACAGCTACAACAAAAGAACCGGAAAAAATATGCAATTAGAAAACAATGAGATTCTGGTATGTTCGAATCAAACCGGTATGGTTAATATGGATACCCTCAAAATCGGTGAACGAACTTTTTCCGTCACAAAGATCGAGAATATCGTTCCATCCAATTATGCGGTAGAAGTGTATTGTATCATTGTGAAGGATTTTGAAACCCTGCAGTATTTCTCCGAGATATTACCGGCATTAAATACTCAAACCAATGAAATGGAACCGGCATCGATCTACTGTACGGCAGATTGGGATATCGTAAATATCGATGTGGATCAATATGACGCTGAAATAAAAAACAATGAATACTCTATTCAAAGTAAATCGGAATATCTAAACAATATCTATGAATTGAATGGAGGTTTCCTTTTCTTAGGGATCGTTATTGGAATTATCTTCTTAATCGGAACCATCTTAATTACCTACTACAAACAGATCAGTGAAGGCTTTGAGGACCGGGAAAAATATCAGACGATGAAAAAAGTGGGTTTATCGGATGAAATAATCAAAAAGAGCAGTTCTTCCCAAATTGGATGGATGTTCTATGGACCATTGGCCGTAGCGACGATTCATTGTCTGGGGGCTTCTAAAATTATTTACCAGCTGTTAGGTTTATTTGCGATACGGAGTTTTTCACAATATGCAGCTTTCTTATTTTCAATCCTGGGTATTTTCTTTATTGTGTATTTCTTGATTTTCAAGCTTACTTCAAGAGCTTATTACAGAATTGTATCCTAAAAGCAGTACCGGAAAATCCGGTACTTTTACTTTGTCATAAAAAAAGCCCTGAACGGGCTTTATCTAAACATTCAATTTTAAATTAGTCATCGTATACAGAATCAGTGCTTCTTTCTAAGATAGCTCCGCTATTGGCATCGATTTCGTATTCATATTCGGTTTCACCCTGGATGAATTCTACTTTAATCTTTTCAATACCATCGTCGAGTTCCTGTTTAACCTTCTTGAAAGTTACATCATTTACTGCAAAGCCGGCATCCTTAACGGCAATTTCTTTTGCCTGGTCTTTGGATACAGCTGACTTAGAAGTTGATGTATCTACATTTTCAAGATCGAAGTCTTTAGAAAGGATCTTTCCGGTATTGGCATCAATATCATAGTCATATTCCTTATTGCCAACCATGAATTCTACTTCGTAGATTTCAGCGCCATCATCGTGATCTAAATGTACATACAGGTATGTCGTATCTTTTTCTTTAACGCCGGCATCCTTTAATGCAGTTTTGATCGCATCATCTTTTGTAATGGCTCCCTTATTTGTGGTTGCGGCATTGTTTCCTTCAATATCAAAGTCTTTAGAAAGATATCACCGGTCTTTGCATCAATATCATAGTCATACTCTTCATTTCCAACCATGAATTCTACATCGTAGATAATTCTGCCATCTTCCGTATCCAGATGAACAAGGGAGTAGGATGTATCTTTTTCCTTTACACCGGCATCCTTTAATGCGATTTCCAGAGCCTTGTCTTCACCGATATATTCATCTACATTGATATTGCCGGTCAACTGTGCAGCAGGTCCGGCCTGATGCATTACCTGCGACTGTAAAGCCTGGTTTCCGGCAGTACCTAATAAGCAGGAACCGATTAAAGCGATTTTAATAATTGAGAACATAATATTTCCTCCTAAGATCATTTTGCTCTTTTATTTCCTTTTACGTTTTCATCCAAACAAAACAACCATCACAATAATGTCACACTCTAAGCGGTTTTCCGTAATTTTATTATACGGTATATTGTGATATTTCCATTAAAATGTCCCAAATTGTTCATTCTAAGACCATTTTAACAAGAAAGCCGCTTTGAAGCGGCTTGTCTGCATATATTCACTTTTTATTTAGTCATCGTATCCATCATCATAGTCGACATCATCATATCCATCATCGTAGTCGTTGTCATCGTATGATGAATCGATGTCGGCTTTGATGATCTTACCGGTTGCGGCATCGATATCGTATTCGTATTCGATTCCGTTGTATACGAATTCTACCTTAATCTTGTTGTAGCCATCATCTAATTCCTGTTTTACCTTTGTGAAGGTTACATCTTTTGCAGTAAAGTCTGCTAGATATTCCCCTTCTTTGATAATATCAATAAAGATTATAAAAAAATAGAGCCATGTTGGAACACGGCCCTTACAAAATGATAAACATTTTTCTATGTAAATATATTCTATCATCCAAGGTACCATGCTTCAATGACTTTATACAAAAAATAGTAATTACGCATGAAAAAATATAGGTCTCAAAGATCTATTTTTTTTGATGACTAAATATAGTATATACGTGTATACTATTAGTATGAAGAAATCAATCGTATACCCCGACTGGGTGGAAAAATACCGCACCAAGGGC
>JAGAWH010000226.1 GCA_017941505.1 Faecalicoccus sp.
CTGTTCCTGATGCATCTTTGAACCATCCACCAAAGGTCCAGCCTTCCTCTGTAAGAGCTTCAGGCTCTGCCGCCTTGTCTCCATGCTTGATGGTCTGGGCACTAGGTGCAGTGCCATGTCCGTTGGCGTCAAAGGTTACTGTATATTCATTCTCTGTCCAGTTGGCAAATAATGTGATATCAGCGGTAACCGGTGTCGCAAAATCATATGCTTCCGATCCGGATGCGTCCTTAAACCATCCAACAAATGTCCAGCCTTCTTCTGTAAGAGCTTCCGGCTGTACTGCCTTGTCTCCATGGTTGATGGTCTGGGCACTAGGTGCAGTGCCATGTCCATTGGCATCAAAGGTTACTGTAAACTTCTCAATCCAGTTGGCAAACAGTGTGATATTTGTGGTAACCGGTGTATCGAAATCATATGCTTCTGTCCCTGATGCATCCTTATACCAGCCAACAAATGCGTATTTATCTCTTACAGGGTCTTCCGGTTGGGCAGCCTTATCATCATAAAAGACTTGTTGAGAATCTACCGGTGAACCGCCCTGACTGTTGAACTTGACCTCATAGTATGAATTCCATGGATCTTTGTTTCGGCGAAGGAAATTGGAGCCATAAATCTGTCGCAACAATTCTGAATCATAAAAGTCTCCTACTAAGCAGCCTGTGTAAAGATCCGGGATGCTTGCAATCAGCTCTTTCAGGACCGGATTCATATATTGAGCACCATCAATCGGCCAATCCATATCCCGTGCTAAACTACCGTCATCGTAAAACGGCAGCAAAAGGATATCTTTGACAATGCTTGCCCAATTTTGATATGACATGCTGGAATAGATGATTGACCAGGCATCAACACCTTTTTCTCTTGCTTCCTGTTTAACCCTCTCAGCGTAGTTATTTTCCGGAGGATTTCCATGATCTAACAGAGAATAGTTGACATAAATATTTTTTCTATACCTCGGTACATCATACATATCTTCTGTCCAGACTTCCGATGTTCCAAACTCAGCAGTTTTTGCCATGGAATAAGTTTTGGAATCGCCGCCATTGAAAGAACTGATTTCCAAAGCCCAATATGTACCGTCATCCATCTTATATAATCCCTGACGTCTTCGGGAATACTCTGCAACCGTCTCAGATTCTCCTTCTACGCCCCCGATTAGTTTCAAACGGCTGAAAATCAACATCTTTCCACGTGCTTCACCAAGGGTCGGTACGTGATCCCCACAGTAAATCAAATCAGGATACTCATCCACCAATGATTTGAAGTATTCATGAATCTCTGCATCACAGTTGTCATGATCGCACTTAATCTGAAGAATCAGTGCTTCCCCGCTATGATTTGTCAGAAAGCTTCTCATGTCATTGATTACGGAATCAAGCTTCAGTCTCTGATTGTTTTTGTCATACAGCTCCATAAAACCGTGACATAAACCAAGATCTCCATCATCCGTCTTATCAATGCGCAAATCGAAGTATCGTGTACCGGTTTCAAGAAGTTCGCTGATATATTTATCCTGTGTCCGGGCTACATACGCTTTTAACGGGCCTGTTATATCCAAACCGGCAACATTATGTGCTGCAGCATCATGTGCCCCCGGGATACTAAGCTCGTTGATCTTAGCTCCATCCGGCAGACGGCTCATCCAGTTTTGGTCCCAATCTGAATCAAGATTTTTGATTCCCGGAAATTCCGATGAAGAATCATCCTGCGCATTTGATGCAGATAATGCTTCACCTTGCTCAGTGCTTTCTTCAATATCGGCTTGGACTGTGTCAGTTGCCTCAATTTCTGCCTCTTGTTCGTTTAAAGTCTCAGCATCTTGTACATTACCATTACCTTGTTCTTCAGCATCCGTTTTCTCATCATTTTTTTCAGAGATATCTATCTCATCAACATTCACTTCGTCATTGTGAACATCTCCAGTTTCTTCATTTGTTTGAGAAGCCAGGATTTCTTGAGTCGGAGTTTCTGTTGGAATGTTTTCGCTCTCGCTGGCAGCGATCGTATCTGTTCCAAAGAACATCATTGCCGTAAACATCGAAAGAAATGCGATAGATTTTGTGAATTTAGGATGCATAAAACCACCTCCTAACAAAATGTTAAAAATGTGCTTTATACACAATAAGTATTAAGTTAACATAACTAGAATACTCCCGTATACTATACCACGATAATTCCTTTCGTTCTAATGAAATGAAAACATTCCTTATCTATATTTATCATTCAACTAATACTAAAACCTCACATAAAAAAACCACATAGCTTTAAACTATGTGGTCAATTCCGGATACGATTCCGTTTTCGTTCAAAATTCCTGTCTGATTTGCTTATTCAATAGAGATAAATTTCTTCTGTTCGATCTTTTTCTGTTCCTTAGGGATCACGATATTTAAGATACCATTTTCAAAGGAAGCCTTAACATCTTCAGCATCAATGTTTTCGCCTACATAGAAGCTTCTGGAGTAGCTGCCCACTGCTCTTTCCTTGCGGATAATGCGTCCCTTATTGTCAGTGTCTTCTTTATTTGTTTCAGTGTTGGCAGATACTTTTAAGTAACCGTTCTTTAATTCAATCTGAATGTTTTCTTTGGCAACACCCGGCACTTCAATCGCAAGAGTGTAGTCTTCCGCGTTTTCAACAATGTCTGTTTTCATTACAGAGTTTGTGCTGTAGCCATTCTGGAAAAAATCATCAAATAAGTCGAATCTGTTTAAGTTTGGATAGTATTTCATAAGTTGTTCCTCCTTTAATCATCTTACTCAGGTTAGCACTCTATGTCTAACTCTGCTAATAATATAGTATAAAAAATTAGCACTGTCAACAACAAAGTGCTAATTTTTTATTTTTATCCAAATAAACAGAATATGACTAAGGAACAAATTCCAATCGCCACGGCCGGCGGGTCAATATGTGTAGAACATTTCGTATTGAATACAGAACCAAAGGTCAAACCAATCAAATGAGCAATGACGCCAAATAAAACAGCCAGCCAAATATTTCCTGTATAGGCCATCGCATAGCCTGCCACCATAGTTGTATGGTGCGTTGCCGGGAATGCTGAATCTACCCAAATAAAGATCAATAATATAGCGGAAATATAAAATCCAATCGACGGGTTGCCGGTTTGTTTCGTGATAATGCCGGCAATTGCCGCAACGGCACCACCGAACAAAACTTCATAGAGCCAAACCGATGGGGACATATTTTGGAGAAGTTCCAAATTGCCTTTGTTCATATATTGCTCCGTTCCAAATAAGAAACGGGCAATGGTTGCTACCGTAACTACAGTCAAAGCACCGGTATCCATCGGCAGCTTAGCCGCATTGGCAAGGGTAAAGATAAAATATCCTGCCAGCGAACCGCCTACTCCTGCTAAAAGAATCGCAGGATCTTCTAAAAACGCCAGGGAGCGACCGGTTTCATATCCTTTGATCTGATATGGATATTTCTTTCCTGCATAGGCTGTGGCAACACCTGCTCCGGTAAAAAAGATAGCCGGTAAAAGAAATGTGTTCATCATTTCATTTCCGAGAAATTCTGCTTTTACCCCACAGGCATTCAATATCGTAAAGATCATGCCGGCAGCACCATAAGTCCAGAAGCACTGTGTTGCGCCAAGCAGCGGACCGATAAGACCGGCAAGAACTGCCAGTCCTATCAAAGTTAAATTAAACATAAACTAGTCCAGATCTTCGCCGTTCGAAGCGATAACCTTTTTATACCAATCGAAGGAATCTTTCTTAGAGCGCTCTAATGTACCGGATCCATCGTTGTTTCTGTCAACATAGATAAATCCATAACGTTTCTTCATTTCACCGGTTGTAAAGGATACACAGTCAATGCAGCCCCAAGGTGTATAACCCATCAAATCAACACCATCTTCTTCTACGGCAGCCTTTAAAGCTTTAATGTGCGCACGCAGATAGTCAATACGATATGGGTCATGGCAGCTTCCGTCAGCTTCCTTGACATCAATAGCTCCGAATCCGTTTTCTACGATGAATAGAGGAATTTCATATCTTTCATAGAATGCGTTCAATGCATAACGTAAACCTTCAGGGTCAATTGCCCAACCCCAGTCAGAAACCTTGATATAAGGGTTTGGTACAGAATGAGGAGAAGATCCATCCAATGCCTTAGATACATCTTTTGTCTTAGTGGAATCTAATGTATTGGTCATGTAGTAAGAGAATCCAAGATAATCTACAGTTCCTTCTTTTAAAGCTTCTTTGTCTTCTTCAGTGAAGTCAAGATCCCATCCCTTGCGTTCAAACATCTTTAATGCGTATGCAGGAACGTGACCGCGAATCTGAGTATCCGACCAGAAATAACGCTGATGCATATCTCTTTGTGCTAAAGTCTGGTCTTCCGGACGGCATGAGAATGGATAATAAGGAACCATTGCGATCATATTACCGATTAAGAAATCCGGATTGATTCCATGACCAATCTTAACTGCCTTAGCAGAAGCTACTAATTCGTAAAGACCGCATTGGTACATTGCTTTTTCACGGTCCGGATAATCTCCGAAGTGAACACCGGAGTTTGTCCATCCGAAAATATCGTTGGCAACATTCATCTGGTTGTTGATTTCATTGAATGTCATCCAATATTTAACTTTGTTCTTGTAGCGCTTGAAACATACTTCGGCAAACTTGCAGAAGAAGTCGATGGTCTTACGGTTTAAGAATCCACCATATTCTTTTGCCAGATGATAAGGCATTTCAAAGTGAGATAATGTGATAACCGGTTCAATATTATATTTCAACAATTCATCAAATACATCATCATAGAACTGCAAACCTTCTTCATCCGGTTCGTCCTCATCACCAAGTGGGAAAATACGTGTCCATCCAATGGAAGTACGGAAGCACTTAAATCCCATTTCCGCAAATAAAGCGATATCTTCTTTATAATGCCCATAGAAATCAATTCCGATGTGGTTAGGATAATACAAACCTTCCACAACGCCATCAGTAATTTGACGAGGAGTATCTACCGATCCACCTGTCATTACATCCGCAACAGACAAGCCTTTTGATGTGTTTAACACACCGCCTTCAAATTGATGAGCAGCTAATGCGCCACCCCATAAAAAATCCTTAGGTAACATATTTAATTCTCCTTTTCTTTATTTTATCGTTTTTACCTTTAAAAATGTAGTACATTCTAAAATAAAAAAACGGATTTCTCCGTTTTTAAAGAATATGTTTACTGGCACAGAAGCGGTCTACACTTTCAATAAAATAACCGCATCCTAACATGGTCATCGTAATCTGCACAAAGCGCAATATTGCGCTGATAATGCCTTCGGAAGCTATATTTAATACACCATAGTTTTCAAAGCCGATGCCGATAGAAGGTCCTGCTGCGATAATGATCATATAGATATAAATCGGCAGACATCCAATCCAAGGATACCCTTCTTTAAAGGAACCCTTCGGAGTAAGAAACAGCCATTCAAAAGCCATAGCGCACGGAACCAGTACATTTAAAAGGAATAAAGCGGTTCCACCATGCCCACTGCCACCGGTATTACCGGTATAGTAAGCTAATTCCATATTACATAAAGCTCCAATCAATGCGGCAAACTGCCACCATGGCACAAAATTATGACTTCCTTTAGAACGGAACATTTCGATGATCGTAACTAATTCATACAAAGCTACAAAAACACTGATGAGTCCCGTATAGGTATAAAACGGAGTGAATACTACGGAGCCTGAAAAAATGCCCATTTGGAGTAATAAGCCTATGGTTATGCATAGTATAACCCCTAATTTTACAACTACTCTTACAACATTACGAACTGACATTACGCTTCTTCCTTTCCTAACTTTCTATATACAGTAAACCACATTGTGATAAAACATGCCAATCCTCCAATCGCATTGGAAATCGGTTCTGCCATAAATACACCGTCTACTCCCATCACCTTCGGTAATAATAGAGTGAGTGGAACCACGATCATAACCTTTCTAAACAACGAAAAGAATACTGCCTGTTTCGCATAACCA
>JAGAWH010000022.1 GCA_017941505.1 Faecalicoccus sp.
TATGGGCGAGCGGATTCGCTTTGTCAGACAATTCCGGGGATTAACGCAGATAGAATTAGCTGAAAAACTAGGATTACCTCCCGGTGAAAATGGCCGCATCCGAATCTCTCAATACGAAAACGGGACGCATGTGCCAAAAGAGGATATGCTGGAAAAAATCAGTGAAGCATTAGGAGTAACTTCACTGTATTTAAGCAATAAGCCTCATACGAGCATGCTTGACTTTGTATTCCACCTGTTGGAGTATGATCGAGACATTCCAATCCAGATTGAAAAGAACGGAGAAAATGATTACGCATTACATTTCAGCAATGAAATCATGTTCGATTTCCTGGATGAATGGATACAAAAAAAAGCCGATCTTAAAGAGGGTAAGATCAGCAAAGAAGAATACATAGAGTGGACAATTAATCTTAAATAAGTACATAAAGATGCCTTCTATAACACATAAAAACAACATATAATTACCCACTCAGAATAACGTTTTTTTGAAAAATGGTATCAGAAAGGTATCAGAAAGGTATCAGCGTAATTCCCGATAGTTAAAAAAGTCGTCATTTGACGACTTTTTTAATGAAAAATTAGTGTTTATTTGGGTTTTGTGCATAAAAATGAGCCATTTTTTGATTCATTTAACCCACTTTTTATATACCTGCAAACCAGTTAAAATTATTCCCACTCAATCGTTCCAGGAGGCTTCGATGTAATATCGAACACTACTCGATTGACATGTTTTACTTCATTGACAATTCGGTTGGAGATTCGATCCAGTACTTCAAACGGAATTCTTGCCCAATCGGCTGTCATGCCATCAATCGATGTTACTGCACGAATACCTACCGCATAATCATAGGTTCTTTGATCTCCCATAACACCAACGGAGCGGATATTGGTAAGAACGGTAAAGTATTGCCAAATCTCTCTTCTAAGACCTGCTTTGGCAATTTCTTCTCTTAAAATCGCATCGCTGTCTTGAACAATCTTGATTTTTTCTTCGGTAACTGCGCCCAGAATACGAATACCGAGTCCAGGTCCCGGGAATGGCTGACGCCATACCATTTCTTCCGGCAATCCAAGCTCTTCACCTAAAGCTCTTACCTCATCTTTAAACAAGGTATTTAATGGTTCAATTAGCTGAAACTGCATATCTTTCGGTAAACCGCCTACATTATGATGAGATTTAATCGTCTGTGCTGTTTTCGTTCCCGATTCAATCACATCTGTATATAAAGTTCCCTGAGCTAACCACTTAATTTCTTCCCCTTCGGTCAGTTTTTTCACTTCTTCATCAAAGGTATATACAAATTCATTACCGATTATTTTTCTTTTATGTTCCGGATCTACAACCCCATCCAGTTTGGAAAGGAAGCGTTCTTTGGCATCGATTTTAATCAAATTGATATTCATATTCTTTCCGAATGTTTCCATTACGCTTTCGGCTTCTCCCTTACGAAGAAGTCCGTGATCGATAAACATACAAATCAATTGATCTCCGATTGCCTTATGTAGCAATGCTGCAACAACACTGGAATCGACACCGCCGGAAAGGCCTAAGAGCACCTTATCGGTACCGACTTTTTCACGAATCAATTTAGTCTGTTCCTTGATAAAATCCTGCATGCTCCAATTGTTGTTGGCCTTGCAGATCTTAAACACAAAGTTCTTTAAAATATCATTTCCGTATTCGGTATGGCGAACCTCCGGATGAAACTGCAATGTATACATCTTCTTTTCATCATTGGCACTTGCCGCATTGAAACAATGATCCGATGAGGCAACCGTTTCAAAACCCGGTGCTAAGGCAGATACCTTATCCCCATGCGACATCCATACCGTCTGTTCTTTTGGCAATCCATCAAAGAGCAGAGAATCCGTAGTAACCTGAATCTCAGTTCTTCCGTATTGGCGGGCATCTCCTGCCTCTACCTTACCGCCCATAGTATAGTGTATCATCTGCATTCCGTAACAAATTCCCAGAATTGGGATACCGGATGTTAAAATCGCAGGATCACATTTAGGTGCATCTTCTTCATAGACGCTGTTCGGTCCTCCGGAAAACACAATTCCCTTAACATCTTTCAGCGCAACAATTTCTTCTAATGTCATGGTATTCGAATGTAATTCCGAATACACTCCGAATTCACGAATTCTGCGGGCAATTAATTGATTATATTGACTTCCAAAGTCCAATACGACAATCTTATCTGGCATGAAGATTCCTCCTTTTTGCTATGGGTATTCTACCATAAACTTTTTTTTGACAAAATATGCAATAAGGATGGATTCATTGAATATTCTTTATAAATCATCCACAAAAAAAGTCTAAGCTGTTTCTCCCCTAGACTTTTTTCTATAATAAAGTGCATGGCTGATTCGTATACCTGAAATAAGACGAAGTGTATCTTTATAGTTCGGTTATTTAATAATCTCTCGCAGTAAAATTGTCCTTCACATTTTACGAGCAGCACGAAAGTAAAATATGAAGCTTACCGAACAATTGATATATTCGATACCAGGAAATCAGATTGGTATATCAAATTCTTGTCAGCCGGGCTTTATTATAATCGTGTTTATGAATGAATATCCTTAGATCCCAATTCGCAGCATATTTCTTTACGGAAATAGGAATTGAATCCTCTTTATTTACCTTTATTTTTTTGTGGCTATTGCTTACATATACAAAGAATGATACATTGTGTCTTAGAAATGAAACACAATGTAGTGGCATATATACAATATCCCAATAAAATGAAAATATTCAATAGATTAATAATAAATAAGACAACAAAGGAGAATAATGTATCATATGGAAAATAAGAAAAAATCCTACGTCTACAATCAAATTGTTGATGCCTTCATGCTCTTATTAGCAGATAAGCCGATGATCGATATTACCGTAACGGAAATATGTAAAAAAGCTGGGGTAGGAAGAGCTTCATTCTATCGCTTTTTTTCCTCTACCTCCGATGTGCTTGATTGTATGATTGATAATTTATATCAAAAGCTGCATGAATTAATTGACCCGATTATAGACAGCTCGGATTCACAGAAGTGGAGAAATTTTCTTTTTCAATATGTGTATTTTTTAAACAGTCCGGAAAGAAAAATCCTTGAGACAAGAATGGATAATTTTTCGATTGTGTTAAATCGTTTTATTGAACGAATTCTTAACGATATGCCAATGGATACGAATTTGCCGATGAAAGACCGCTATGATTTTTCCGCCAAAATCTCAATGGTAAACGGAGTACTACTCATATGGCGGGAAACCGGTATGAAAGATACACCGGAAGAAATCGTAAATTATTTGATGGGTATCATTGACTTTTATCATAAAAAATCTGATTCTGTAAATACGTGAAATCATTATAAAAAGGGGCTGTTTCAGTTAAAATTGTAGACAGTCAATAAAAAAGGCGGGAACGCTAATGAAAGCGACCCGTCTTTTTAGTATCATTAGAGTATGAAAAACACCACTAATCCATGCCCTAACGAACGAACATATTATAACGCAGTTCAGTTAAGTCTGCCACTTAATGTTGGTGTATGTATTGATGAAGATGATCCGGTGTATTCGTTTATTGAAGCTGTCAAGGAGGTAAATTTAAGTAAATATGTTAAACCGATAAGCTCCAATAACACGAACA
>JAGAWH010000023.1 GCA_017941505.1 Faecalicoccus sp.
AAAAATAGATGATTCCATTACTTACTTCCTTGGAGATTGTACATCCTGTAACAGGTAAATTATCTAAGGCAATGGAAAATACTTCTCCTACTTTTTCTTTCATAGTCTATACTCGTACATCCGGATTCTTTTCACCAAATTTTTCCTTCAACATCTCACAGATTTCACTTCTATCTTTTCCCTGTTTTTCCATATTTTTAATTGCATTATATGCTGCAAATAAAGTAGAAGGACCAATCTCAGAACTGAAATAGCCAATCCCCTGATTCCATGCCAATAGTTCAAAGACATCATCTAAAGCTGCACTGTCTAATCCATAGATATAAGCTTTTACTAACTCTCTTGTTGCCTGACGCATTCTTCCGGCACCTACCGCATTGGTTAATGATAATAAAAGACGAATTTCATAAGGTAAATGTCTATTTTCATCATTCCATGTGAGATCCCAGAAATTGACCGCAATATTACCAAGTTTTTCATCAATTAACGGCATATTGGTTAAAGCAGCCGGACGCATTGGAATATTCTTTTCTTCTTTCTTTTCAACCGTGCGATAGAAATAGGCATGAAATTCACTAACACCTTTTGTTCTGTATAATGTTCAAAACCAAGGTCTTCCATTACCTCATATAAAGGAATAGGATCAAAGGATTGAATAATCTCAATTCCTTCGCCAGCATTTGTTTTGATGGCCTGCTTCTTTATTCCCTGAAAGAAATTTCCCTGAATTCCACGTACATCAATTGTTTTCAAAATATCCATCTTATCTTTCCATTCTGTAACCATTTTTCATGTCCTCCTAGTCTAAAATACGTCCATCTCTTGAAATTGTTACGACCTGCCACGGAATAAACTTTCCGCTGTTTCTTAATGCATTTTGAGCTGCCTGCTGGAGGCCACCGCAACAAGGTACTTCCATACGTACAATCGTTACAGATTTAATATCATTGTTTCGAATAATTTCTGTAAGTTTATCAGTGTAGTCAATTGCGTCGAGCTTTGGACAGCCGATAATAGTGATTTTTCCTCTCATGAATTCTTCATGCATATTGGCATAGGCATATGCGGTACAATCTGCTGCAATCAATAATTTTGCCCCATTAAAGAAAGGAGCCTGTACAGGTACTAATTTAATCTGACATGGCCATTGACCTAAACGGGATATTGGTTTTATGTTTTGTTGAGTTACTATTTGATCATTTTGTTCAAACTGCATCATTTTGGTTCCCGGACATCCTTCATGTTTCATCTTCTTTTCCTCTTTCGCTTTCATTACAGCTCCTTCATCGTATTCAGGTGCTTCTCTTTTTTCAAAAGATATCGCTCCGGTTGGACAGTTTGGAAGACAATCTCCAAAACCATCACAGAAATTCTCTCTTACCAGTTTTGCCTTGCCATCAATAATATCGATAGCTCCTTCATGACAGGCTTTGGCACATATTCCGCAGCCATTACATTTATCTTCATCTATATGAATAATCTGACGGATCATCTTGTTCTCCTCCTTTTTCTGATTTCATTTTAAATAAGTATCTGTCAATATTCTGTATCCACAGATACACATTTACATATTTTTTGATTATAATTTTTGTAGAAATGGAGGAAAAATGATTTACTCAGTATTAGTTAAAAGTTCTCTGTTTTTCGGAGTATCCGAAAAAGAAATAGAAAAAATATTAGAGAATATTCCATACCATTTACAGACGTATGAGAAAGGAGAAACCATTCTTCATTTAATGGAAAACGCTTTAAATATCGGTATTGTATTGGAAGGAAAAGTCCAGGCCCAAAAGCTCTTTCCCAATGGAAGCCAGATTAATGTATCCTTTCGAGGTCCGGGGGATATTATCGGAGCAGCGGCTGTCTTTTCCAACAGTCAAAAATATCCGTGTGATATTGTGGCATTGGAACATGTCACAATTATGATGTTTCATAAAGAGGATATTCTTTTACTTCTGCAGAGGAATATTAAAATCTTAAATAATTTTATAAACAATCTAGGTACATCAACCTATATGCTCCAACAAAGATTGGAACTTTTATCTTACAGTGGAATTTCCCAGAAAATAGCCTGTTATCTTTTGATACAGAACCGTCAAACCGGGCAGAATAAAATACAAATTCCTAAATCTGTATCGAATTGGGCCATGATTATGAATGTTTCAAGGTCATCCTTACATAGGGAGTTAAAGAAATTAGAGGTAAATGGAATTCTATCCTATCAACCACCTTTTATTGAGATTCTTGACTGGGAAGAATTAGAAACTGTCCTAAACAATTAAAAAGCCAGTTTGATAAGAACTGACTTTTTTGATTATTAACCTAAATCCGCCCAAGTTTCTTTTTTGTAGAATGAAATCGAAAGGATAGTGGCAACGATCCAGCCAATCGGCCATGCGCACCAGATACCCGTTGCACCAAGAGAGGTACGTGAGAATACATATGCCAATACAACACGTAAAATCAAATCCGTAAATGTGGCAATCATAAAGTATTTCATCATTCCGGCACCTCTTAGTACTCCATCAGCTACAAGCTTTGCGGATACCACAAAATAGAATGGTGATAGTATTCTAAGAAACATCATA
Organism: Faecalicoccus sp.; assembly: GCA_017941505.1. Next base: position 2,589 of record JAGAWH010000023.1, read on the forward strand.
CCGGTATGCATAGCTTGTTCTGTAGGGTTATCCAAGAAAAATCTCAGGCTCATTTCACCACCAAAGAAGTAGAGAAGAAATAATGGAGTGCTGAGCATCCAAACCATTTTAATTCCAGCTTTAAAACCATCTCTGATTCGTGAAATTTTTCCTGCGCCAAGATTTTGCGAGGTGTAATTTGATATACCGTTGCCAAGTGTGGTGAATGAAGTTATTACCAGGTTATTAAGCTTGACAGAAGCAGAATATCCTGCCATAACCGATGCACCAAAGCCATTTATAATTCCCTGTATCACAATATTACCTAAGGAAATAAAACTTTGTTGGAGGGTACTTGGGATCGCAATCCTGACAATCTGTTTCAACAATTCTACATTAAAAACAGGAACCTTTTCTTTTGTACCAATATGATACAGTCTTCTAAATACTACAATCATCGCAAGAATACAGCTAATACCCTGACATAAGAAAGTAGCCCAGGCAACACCTGCCACTCCCATATGAAAAGCCTTTACAAACAGAATATCTACCGCAATATTGGATGTAGATGAGGCTGCAAGAAAATAAAACGGAGTCTTGGAATCACCCAAAGCAGAGAATATTCCGGTGGCAATATTATAGAAAAACACAAATGGCAATCCTAAGACATAGATATCAAGATATAGCTTAGAATCCGCAAATACTTCCATCGGCGTATGGATTAAGTTAAGCAGTGCATTCGACCCTAATATACCGATCAACATTAAGGTAAGACATCCCGCTGCACTGAAAATACAGGTTGTATATACGGCTGTTTTCATTCGGTTATAATCTTTTGCCCCATATAGTCTGGAAACAACTACCGAGCACCCCATATTACAACCAAAGGCAAACGCAATGAAAATAAGAGTAATTTCATAACTGTTCCCAACAGCCGCAAGTGCATTTTCACCAATATATTTGCCGGCGACAAGACTGTCCGCAATATTGTACAGCTGCTGAAAAATGATACTTCCAAATAATGGAATACAAAACTTCCATAGAACCGTTTCAGGATTTCCAACAGTTAAATCCTTATTCATAACATCACTTCTCTCTCTATTATTTTTTTAGTATCTAGTGAATTATAATTTACAATATGATATATGTAAAATGTCAATAATATAATTGAGATATATGATTATAATATAGCTGAGGAATAATATGAATATTAGTTACGATTACTACAGAGTGTTTTATTATGTGGCGAAATATAAAAGCTTTACAGCTGCTGCAAGAATTTTATTTAATAACCAGCCAAATATCACAAGAATGATGAAGAAACTGGAAGAAGAGTTGGGATGTTCTTTGTTCATTCGGAACAGACGTGGCGTATCGCTTACTCCGGAAGGAGAAAAACTATATGCGCATGTTTCAGTTGCCTTTGAGCACATCACAATCGGTGAGCAGGAAATCGCAAGAGACAAAGAGCTTGCATCCGGCATTGTGACAATCGCAGCCAGTGAGATTGCTCTTCATTGTGTATTGTTGCCGGTATTGAAAGAGTATCGTAGGTTATACCCGGAAATCCGAATTAGAATTTCAAATCACTCCACCCCGCAGGCATTAATGACATTAAAAGAAGGACTAGCCGATTTTGCGATTGTGACAGAGCCTTTTGATTTACCGGCCGATATCAGCCGTGAAGTCATCCGCTCTATTCAGGAAGTTGCTGTATGCACCAAAGAATATGAAATCGAAGAAGGAACCAAGCTTTCAAATAACCAAATATTTGAGCATTCCATCATAGGACTGGAAGAACATACAAGTTCCTTTGCGTTTTATACGGAATATTTTAATTCGATCGGCGTAACTTATAAAGCGGATATAGAGGCTGCCACTGCGGATCAAATACTTCCGATGGTCAAAAGTGATTTAGGAATAGGCTTTGTTCCTACTGATTTTTTAAACAAGGAAGATATGGATAATCTGGTTATTCTTGACTTGGAGAAAGAATTGCCAAAAAGAAATATATGCATATTAAAACGAAAAAATACCTCTTTAAGCTTGGCGGCATATGAGCTTGAAAAAATGATAAAACAGAAAAAGGCAAAATAAATGCACCTTTTAAGGTGCATTTACTCCTGTTCAATTTTCTTTTTAACTACTGCAGGAACGCCTGCTGCAACAGAGTTATCCGGTATATCACTTGTGACTACACTGCCTGCTGCAATAACACAGCCATCCCCAATGGTAACACCCGGAAGTATTGTCACATTGCCGCCAAACCAACAATTATTACCAACTTTAATCGGTAACGCCTTCTCTAAACCTTTATTGCGTTTTTCATATTGTAAAGGATGGGTGGCGGTATAAAAACCGCAAAACGGTCCGATAAAGGCATTATCACCAATTGTAATAGAACCACCATCCATAAAATAACATCCATGATTCACAAAACATCCCGTTCCAAAAGTGGTTCTGTTTCCGTAATCAAAATAAACCGGTGCTAAAACAGCCAATCCTTCCGGTACTTCTTTACTTAATATCTTTTTTAAAGCATTTGATTGTTCTGTGCTCAGTGGTCTGGCCATATTAAATTCATAACACAGCTCTTCTGCCTTTAATCTTAACTCCAATATTTCTTTATCAAAGTTGGCATCATACCATTCACCCTTGATCATCTTTTCAATTTCTGTCATGATTTGTCCTCCATCACCTGTTCATTATAGCTATTTATATAGTTTAAATACAACTAAATAATGGATTTTAAGCACTGTAAACAATCGTAATAATACAACATCAGGGAATATAGTAAGAATCAGGGATGAATTATTTCATTCCTAAACAATTCTCCATCTCCTTTTTCAAAACTGTGTTACTATTAAATCAACAAGAACTACGAAAGCGAGATAATACTATGTTTAAGAAAAAAGAGAAAGGAATGAACTTTCAGAGCACCCTGATGGGTATGCTGGCATTAATTGCCGTGGTAGCGGTTATCTTTGCGTGCTATGAATATAATCAGGTACATAAAAAAGCACCTCAAATATCAGCTACACTTGTAGAAACCAGATTAGAAGATTGCTCGGAAATCGTAACTACCAGATATAAATACAACGGTGTTGGAATATATGAGGTTCCAAGACAGATGTTAGGAAACTTTCCAATTCCTCTAACCGGAAGTAAATTGATTGTTGCCTATAAAGGTGAAATGTTGATTGGAACAGATTTCTCGGATCCTAAGATCACAATTGAAGATAAAGTCATTACCATTCAATATCCGGAATTAAAGATTCTCTCCCATACCATCGATTCAAAATCCTTTGATGTATGGGATGAAAGCACCGGTCTTTTTGAAGACTTTACAATGGATGATTATGCGACATTTGTCACCGAACAGAAAAAGATCCAGGAGGCTGCCGCCATTGAAAACGGAGTCTTGAATCAGGAATGCGAAAAGGCAAAATTATCGATTCAAAAACTGGTGAGCGTCGGCGATATATCTGAGCAGGGGTATACCGTTAAGGTCATCTTCGGAGAAGAAGAAAAGTAAGTCAAGGTCCATCATACGATGGATCTTTTCTTATAAAAAAATCTCGTTAATATTCCGAGATTTCCTTACGAGTTTCTTTTCGAGCATTGTTGCGGTCATATTTTGTCTTATCTTTCATCGTGGAAGTAGGACGCATCCATATGCCGCCATTGTTGATCACATTTTGTCTTTCAATACCGCGTACTGCCTTGATTTGGGCCACTTTTGACTTTTTACGATTATTCTTTTTCTTTTTCATATTCTTCTACCTGCTACAAATATTATAAATCAAAGAGACCTATCTAAAAAGATAGATCTCACTTACCAATCAATTCAAATCCCCCGGCTTTTTATCCGGTTCTTCTTCATCCAGGAAAGATTCTAAAAATTCAATGAATTCTTCGTCCTCACCCTGGGAAACAGCTTTTTCAAGAAGCTTCCGGGTAATCTGGCGTCTATAACAGTCTTTCCAACAATGATAAGCCTGTTTAGCACTCATATCCTTAAAGACAATTCCCAGCAATCCTTCATCTACCTTTTCAAAGAGGTTGATACCAGTCATAATTCCTTCTCTGATGACTCCATCAGAAGGAAGTCCATTATCTGTATCTATATAGAAACGGTAACGAATCTCACCATCCTCATAATCCATTTCAAAGTTTCCCATGGATATATCAAAATTGACACGAGTAAGATATTCTGCCATCCTGGCCAACATTATTTCATCATCCGGATTGCATGCGACAGGAGAGGAAGCTAAGATCAAAATACCTCCAAGGGCAAGATGGAGATTAAAAGAAATCCCATTTAATCTGCTTTCAATCCCTACATCAAATCGGAATATTCCTTTTTGTTCATCAAAGTAAAAATTCCAATCATCTTTCTCTAAATAATCTTGAACGAAATCAGCGACTTCTCGCGAATATGGATAATCCGACATATTTTTCAACCTTTCCTTTCCTTTCTCTTAATTCATCTTCTGTATACACTCTGAATTCAGGATACCGGCATGTCCAATGTGTTATCAGCTGTCGCCATATGTTATCAAGACCGCTTACATTCATGTCTGCTAAAAACCACTCTTCCCGATATTTACTTTCAATAGATGTTAACTGATGATTGCGATATAGTGCGGCACCATCTTGAATGCCATACTCCTGGGCAAAATCTTCTTCATATTCATAAAAATCAGTATCTATCCACCAGTCCAACAAACCATCTTCGTCCAGGCAGGGAACGATACCGAATCCCCTGTACCAATCATCATCAGAATCGTAATAATATCCATGCATCAATTCTATGACAGAATCTTCATTGTATATCATATTGATTAACCATTTATCCTTGCGTCTTAGCCTTAAGTATCCACTCACATCCACTGTGTTATTGAATAGTACGGAAGCTTTGTTTAAAGAAGGCTTTTTACGAACCACTTTGATTTGTTTCATATACTCCATACCTTTCAATTTTTGAGAGGTAATACCGTATTGTTTAAATAATTCCGGATAACATCGTGATTTATCTTTTGCGGCATTGGAAACACTTTCTACCAGATCGAGCAGCTCAGGTTGTTCATCCCATATCATGAAACCGGTATTCAATGCCCCATCCGCAAGTTTACTAACGGATTTTGGCAGCACTACCGGCTTTTTAACAGTAGTCTTAAAAAACGCAAAGTCTTCAATCTCTTCCAACGTGGATGGAAGAATCAGAGAATCTAATTCCATATAGCTTAGACAAAATGATTTTAAGACTTTGATTCCTTCCGGAATCACTAAATCCTTACAATGCGTATGAGCTAGAAATAATTGATTATCTTTAGAATAGAAATCCGGATATTTAGATTCTATCCAGGGTGTATTATAGAAAGCCTCTACCCCAAAGATAATTGTTTGATCTGCATCATATTCGTGCTTGTCATAAACATATTGAAAGCTTTTATCAGTGATAATCGATACAAGCTTCAAACAGTTTTTAAAGGCATAGCTATGAATTTTTTTAAGGGTTGAAGGAAGGAAGACTTTTTCCAAATTTATACAGTCTCTAAAGGCATTCCGCCCTATTTCTTCAATCCCCCGCTCCACGACAATGGATGTAATATTATCTTTTTCATCCTTCCATGGGGCCTCATCCATTAATGCTCCACCAAAATCCGGTATACTCCCCTTCACTGTGAGACAGCCATATTCATCCAGATTCCAATCGATTGAAATCGTATTAGAATTGTTAATAAGATTTTTCATGTTCTCTCCTATTTACTAGATCTATACGAATCATTATCTTTAATGATCTGTTTATTCAATTTTCAAAAAACAAATATTAGGATTAAAAAAAGAGTCATTACATGTCTGCAGGTGAATTAAAGGCAAAGCCTTTTATTTCCCTTGTAGATACGACATGGCAGATTCTGCCATCTCCTGTTTTGTGACCCACAAGAATTGAAACAAGGTGTGTATTGATATCATTTCTCAATACCTCATAGTTAAAGCGGTAAGCTATCGCTATTCCGCACTCAAACACAATGTTGTCGTCCATTTTAGGCTCCTCCTTTTCCTCACCCTGATAGGATGGACTGTCATCATATACCATAATGAAACCGATTTCAAGAAAAAAATTTGGTTTTTTGATGTTATACAAATGTTAACCCCCTCAAAAATGGTTCTTACACTACTGATAACAGAAATTTTTCAAAAATTATATGTATTATTTTTTGTTTCAAAAGAAAAATCCCAAGAAATTATCTTAGGATTCAAAAAATAGTATTATTCATGTTTTGAATTTAATTCTAAAGAATATACTTCTTCCAATAAATCATATACATGCATATTTGGATGATATTCTTTAAAATATTCTGAATTATCTCTACCCAATAGCTTTTCTGCAAAAGCGCCTACTGCTCTTGAGCGGGATTGTCCTGCATAACAATGTACTAATAAGGTATCCACGTCTAAATGATCCTGTATGAAATGGATGATCTTTTCAGCCATCTCTTTATTAAAGAGCACGGCATCTTTTACTTCCCTTTCAATATCATCAAAATATAGAGTTAATACCCCTTTGCAGTATTTGTTCTCTGTAAAAGTAACACCAAAGCCCTGAGTATGCGTATCCTGGATCGATATCACGACATAGGTATCCGACTCCATGATCCAGTTTTCTAATCCATACGGGTAGTAATGAGCCATCACATAATCAAAGGCATCAAAAATAGATTCTACTCTAACCTGTTTCATACCCAATCCTTCTTTTTTAAACTAATGCAGGATACAAACGCACTTTCTTCGATATATTTGATATTGGATGACATCTGTACCTCTTCTAAGCCATAACAATTTTCAAAGGCTCCCTTTGCGATGGAGATCACCGTATCCGGAATGACGACCTTTTTTATGTTTCTGCATCCCGAGAATGTATAATCATGAATCTCAGTAATAAAAGGAAGAGTCATCTCTCTTAGATGTTTACATCCATAGAAGGCGTATTTACCTATTGTCTGCACGGTATCCGGTATTTGAACATGTTCTAAATCAATACATTGTTCAAATGCCGAATCACCGATAGATTTAACTCCATCTGGAATCGATATACTTTGAATAAAGATCTTTTCCTTAAAACATTTTTCACCAATTTCGACAATTCCTTCCGGTAATACCACCTCATTACCGTGTCCGGTGTATTGTTTCAAAATACCGTCTTCGATCACAAATTCATCATTCATAAGTTTCCATCCGATGAAAGCTTTTTATATAAATCCGAATCACTTTCAATAATCGAAAGTGCCTTTTCATTATCCTTCTGTTTAAGAATTGATCCATAAATCGAAATCATATCTTTCATTTTCAGCTCTTCATAGTATTCTACAAGAAATTTAGCTGCTTCCACTAATACCTGCTCCCGACACGGAGAAGATAGATAATGAATGATTCCATCAGCAAGCTTTTGAATATCATCATCCTTTAAAAACCTTAGATAAGGCATATCCGATTTATGATTGGTAAGGTATACTTTTGCCTGCGTATTCAAGTCCAGTGTATCCCAGATACTTCTTTGCGATAATACATATTCATTCAAAGCTCCCCAGCTAAGCTTGTCAATATAGTCCGGAAGTGTATCCAGCCATTTTCCTTTTAGCTTATTAAATGGCAGAGCATGTTTGGAGATACATTTGATATCCTTGGAAATGGAAAAGTTCTCCTTTTGTCCGATATAACCAAACAGAATACCGTTTTGAATAATATAACCTTCGTCATCGGCCAGATTTCTGCATTCATAGAAAGCCGACTCCCCGATATATTCAACCGTATCCGGTAAATGAATCATTTCCAGATTTCTGCAGTATGAAAACGCATGATCTTCTATTCTTTTTAAATTAGATGCTAGCTCAATACTTGAAAGCTCTTTACAGCCGGAAAAGACTCCGTATGGTAATTCTGTAACCCGGGATGAAAGATACACATGTTCCAGACCGGTACATTCTAAAAAGGCTTCCTCTCCTATTTCAGTGACGCTATCAGGGATGGTAATTTTTTTGATCTTTACACAATGAGCAAACGCATGATCTCGTATATAGGTAACGTTGGAAGGTATGTCAATGGATTCAAGCCGGATACAATCCGCAAAGCCATAGCTTCCGATCGAAGTGACACCGGCAGGAATTTTGATTTCTTTTAAATGTGTGCATCCGGAAAAAATATGGTCCCCCATATTGGTAACGGAGGAAGAAATATGAATGTCTTCTAAATGACTGCAGTCAAAAAAGGCATATTCATCAATTGTATCTACCGTTCCTAATATTTCAATATTCTTTAAATGCGAACATTTTCCAAACGCATAGGCAGGAATTTGATTTACACCACAAGGTATAGTCAGTTCTTTGAGCTTTCCGCAATTGTAAAATACGTTTTTTCCAAGCTTAGTTACACCACTTGGAATTGATATATCTTCCAAGCGTATGCAGTTATAAAAGACACCATCTTCGAAAACAGTTACCGTATCGGGGATATCTACATGTTTTAAGCTGAAACAACCCGCAAACAGCCCTTTCTTAAGTACAGTTACCCCGTATGGAATTTGGATTGTCTCCAACATTTCACATCCCGAAAAAGCCTGTTCGCCAATGGTTTCCACAGTTTGAGGCAGTTTGATATTCTGTATGCCGGCGCAGGCAAAAAATGCACCTTTGCCGATTTCCTTGATTCCCTTTTGAAGGATGATTTCTTTTACATGATCGCATCCATAGAAAGCCGATTCACCAATGCGTGTGACAGATGTCGGAATTCTCACATATTCTAACTGTCTGCATCCTGAAAAGGCATTATCTGAGATTTCAGTTACTATTTCAGGAATTACGGCATTTTCCTGATACCCTCTAAATTTCTTTAAGATTCCATTTTCAATATCATATAAAGCCTGTTCCATTATGAACACCTCCGGTAATTATCTACCTCAATTCTATCAGTTTCTCTACCTTTTCTCCATATGGGCTGATCTCCGATTTCCCAATAGGGTAGAGGGAGAATAAAGTCTCACCCCTCCCATTGCACCGTACGTACGGGTCTCGTATACGGCGCTACATTTGTATTAAAATCACGAATAACTCAGATAGTAGTCTAAAGGATTGACCAGGCCTGGTCGGTTCTTT
>JAGAWH010000024.1 GCA_017941505.1 Faecalicoccus sp.
ATTTTTCCAAAAAAAGGAAACGAAAAAAAGGAAATCATGAGGTTAAATAATTATAGAGGGAACAGTCTGAACCAAAATTTTGGTTTCTATACCGTTATATATAAATATAGGAATTTTATGTCTAGACCTAGTAAGCAGGTCTTTTTTTATTATAAGGAGGTTGAGCATGGTTTGCTTTTGGTGCAGAGATAGACCGTAAAAAAACGAGAGTTTAGAAGTCTACTGTAAAAAACAAACAAAGAAAGGAAAAACAAATGTTTAAAAATACAAGAATGTTTTCATCAGGTAGTAATGCTACCTCGTTAATCGCTTCACGGATTAATATCAAAGCCATGCTCATGATGCTGGTTATGATGTTTGTGGGATTCGGTATTTTTGGTGGTAATGCGTTTGCTGCGGGAATGCCGGAACCTTCAGTAGAAGGAGATACGATTACGTATACGATAAGTGAAGGTTCTGTTGATTGGGAAGCAATTCCTTTAGAATCTAATAAACATTATATTGTGAATTTTAGCGGTGGTACAATAACATTACCCAGTTCCAGTTTTTGGGATAATAATTATGGAATGTTTTATATTGATTCTGCTACTGATTTAACAGGAACAACCGTTGATATTAATATGTCTGGTGGAACTTTAAAAACTGGTGATTCATGTTTGGTTGGAGATCATAATAGTCATCATAATGAAATTGGAGTTACTAATAATAATTTTAATTTTAATTTCACCGGAGGTACAGTAGAAGGAGAACTTACAGGTATTTATGAAATTGTAGATGAAGATTATATCTTCGATTCTAATCATATCGCAGCTAATTTTAAAAACGTAACTATAACCGGTGGGGTAAACATTATAAAATATACTAATTTTGATGTAGACTATAATTCTACTCATAATACAATTGATTTAACTATTGATGGAAATACATCTATCGGTGGAAATCTCATTGGTATTAATGGCGGCACTCCTACAGATAATAGTTCTGATCTTGATAATCATCATGGCGATGTATCTAACACTACTATTAACCTTTACGCAAAAGGCGGTACAGTAAATGGTAAGTTCTATTTTAATACAACTCGAAATCATGGAGAAAACACTATTTTAAATGTTTATAATCTAAACACGCAATTCCGTGGATATCCAAATGGTAATGCAGATTTAGAATCACAATTTACTTCCGGTGGATGGGTAACAGGATTATTTAATTCATGGAATGATTCTGCTAGAATTTATGACAAACGCGTAGTAACTTCTCCTGATGAAAACGCCACAACCGGTACAGGAACAAATAACGCTGACGGGACTGTTACCGTTCAGATCCCGATCACCAAGTTGATGCACATGAACGCTGCTGACGCTACCATCTTGAATGACTATACTTTCACGATGACTCCGGCTGAAGCTGTTCATACTCAAGATTCTTATACGGGATCAACATCTCCCGCTCAAACAGATAACACTGTTACAATCCATAAAGAAGCATTCAATCGAATAGCTGAATTGAACAGTAATAACAACAAAGTTGTTATCTCTAACGTAAACAACAACGGAGCTTCCGGTGTGGATAATGATGTATTTACCCTTACGTTTACCAACGGACAAATCGGTCAATTCCACTATCGGGTTATTGAAAATCCTATCACTTCCGATCTCCAAAGCGGTGTGACTCAAGATTCTACCCTTTACGATATTGTTGTTACCATCGAAAATAAAGATCCTAACAACATCACAAGCGGTGAAGTTAAATTTGCCGGTGTTACGATGTCTACCTCTACCGATGGTGGCGAGTCTTGGACAAAAACCAATACCAGTGAAAGTACTAAATCGGACCGTGGCGGTGCCGGCGTTGATATTAACAATGCTAAATTCACCAATACCTTCCATACCGCTGATGTTCTCGTAGATAAAACCGTCAGAGGTTCTTTAGGTGACAAGACAAAAGACTTCACCTTCACTTTCAATGTGATGGGTACAGGAATCCCGACAACTTACAAACTGTATAAAACAAATGCGGCTAATGAAACTGCTGAACCTGTTGATGTACAAAATGGTTCTACCTTTACTTTGAAACACGGTGAATCAGCTAAAGTCATGGGTCTTCCCGAAGGCGCGATGTATCGAATCATGGAACAAGGTGTTGTTGATTACAAAACAAACATCAATGCTAATTTAGGTGATTCAGATTATAACGAATACTACACTGTTAACTTCCACAATGGTGCTACATACGCTTTTGGCATGAACGGTGATGCTTATTCAGATGCTAATGCTTCTACTGGTGGTGCTGGTGAAGACATTTTGGTTAGTACAGCTCCTGATGCTTTAAGCATGGTTGATATTACTTCCGCTAGTAATCTTGACGAGCATCACTTCACTAACATGAAAGGTCAACTCATTCCGACCGGCTTAATTGAAAACATGGCATCCTTCTTAGGTCTCGCTCTCCTCGCGGCATTTGCGATCGGATATATGCTTTACAAGAAAAAGAAAGATACAGTTTCCGAAGAAGCGTAAGTATTGATAATTTATAGCCCTGCCTCACGGTGGGGCTGTTTTTTAGTTTATAGACTTTCCCTTAGACTCTATTAAAATGCGCCCCAGAAGTCCAGAATTAGCTCTGACGTGTTTTTCGTTATCTAGTAAACATTTTTTTCTAGATATATTTCAAAAAGATGATCAAGATGTATTTGGTAATATGTTTAATGATTTGATATTATATTGTTATAAATAAAGATATGAGGAAAATGAGCATGTATCTTAATGACTATTTTAAACAATTTGAAGATATATATCTCCGGCACAATGTTCCGGAAATCTTTGCGGACGAGGAGGAATAAGTCGCATGGGGAAAGAATTATTTAATAGTATTCCGAGCAAGGTCGAAGATTTGCTCAATGATGTAAGAAACGGTAAGATTGGCCTTCCGGATCTTCAAAGACCATTTGTCTGGAAGGATAACAAGGTACGGGATCTGGTGGATTCAATGATGAAAGGATATCCGATAGGTTACATTATGCTTTGGAAGTCTCCAGATGAGTACAAAACCATAAACCAAATCGGTACCAATGACAAGAGATTCACCCAACCGGATTATCTGGTGATTGATGGGCAACAGCGTTTGACAGCTCTTTTGGCTGCCATGTTCGGGATTAAGGTTAAGGACAAGAACTATTCTGAACGGCAGATTCGTATTGCCTTCAATCCGCTTACCCGTGAGTTCGCGGTTTGGACACAAGCCTATGAGCGCAATCCGGAATGGATTAATGAAATCAGTACCGTGTTTGAAGCCAATGAAAACCATGATGTTCCGAAGTTTCGAAAACAATTTATAAAGGATTGTAATGCCGGTAGACAGAAAGCCGGAAAAGATCTTCTAAGTGACGACGAAGAAGAAGCAATCGAAACAAATCTGACAGACCTGCTCAATCTGTCTTCATATACATTACCACAACTCAGCATTAACGCGAAAGCGACAGAGGAAGATGTGGCAGAAATCTTTGTGCGTGTTAATTCAGGTGGACAGAAACTGAAGGAGAAAAACTTCATAGAAACGCTTCTTGCTGTTTATGATAACGATATATATAACAAGATTGATAAATTCTGTGCCGAGTCGCGTATACCGAAAGATGGCACTGCCTATAATTTTATCTTAAATGCAGATTCATCTCATCTGATTCGAATGGCAGTCGCAGTAGGTTTCCGTCGCGCGAAGCTTAATTATGCTTATATGCTACTGAGAGGTAAAAATCTCGAAACCGGTGATGTAACGGAAGAAGAAATGCAATCTAATCTCACCATGTTTAAGAACGCGCTGGATAAGGTTACAAATTTGAATAATTGGCATAAAATTATGGACTTGTTTGGTGAAGCCGGGTATGTGAATGGCAAGATTGTTGCATCTACAAATGCGGTTGTATTCTGCTATGTCCTTTATCTGATAGGAAAATATGATTATAAAGTTCCGTCAATTGAACTTCAGAAGATCATCAAGAAGTGGATATTCATGTCAACAATCACACAATTCTATACCGGTTCAACAGAGTCTGAAGTTGAAAAGCAGTTTGCTGATTTGAGAAATATACACACATCAGAAGAGTTTGTTTCTTATCTGGACGGAGTGATTTCTACAAGATTTTCTGATGATTATTTCAACCTTACACTTCCAGCCGACCTTATAAGCTCGTCATCACAAGCACCTTCATGGTATGGCTACATTGCCGCTCTTAATGTTTTGGGAACTCCTATGTTGTTCAGTACGACAACACTTGCAATAAAACTTCTACCGGGAGCAAATGGAAAGAAAAGCGCTATTGATAAACACCACATTTTCCCTAAAAATTATCTGAAAGGAATTGGTTATACAGACAATCGTGATCGAAACCAGATAGCGAACTACACATATCTGGATTACAACACGAACATTGACATTTCTGATAAACCACCAGCTGAGTATGTTGACAAATATCGTCAGAAACTTGGCGAGGAAGGATACAAAAAGACATGTGCTGAAAATGCGCTGCCTGTCGATTTTGAAAAGATGTCGTATCCGGATTTCCTTGAGCAACGTAGAAATTTGATGGCCGGTATCGTAAAAAAAGCCTATCAGAAACTCTGCGAGTAATCAGTACATTAAAGTCTAACTATTAAAAGTCAACCCGTGAACCACTCGGCAATTGAATTACCGAGCATCTAAAGCATGTTTTAAAGTAAATAGACACTTGGTTTTCCAAAAGCTTACTTCTGTCATAAATGAAACAAGAGAAAACGACGAATCGTTAAATCGAGAAAAATTCATTTC
>JAGAWH010000025.1 GCA_017941505.1 Faecalicoccus sp.
AGAAGTAAAAGGACCGGGTCCGGGACGTGAAGCAGCAGTAAGAGCATTGCAGGTAGCCGGTTTGGATATCACAATGATCAATGATGTAACACCGATTCCACACAACGGATGTCGTCCGCCGAAACGTCCGCGTGGTTAATAGAAAGGGGAATAAGTAATGCAGGAATTTGAAAGAGCTACTTTTCGCAAAGAATCGCTTGATGAAGAAAATAACATGGGAACATTTGTGTTTGAACCTTTAGAAAGAGGTTTCGGAACGACAATCGGAAGTTCATTATGTAATGTTATGCTGTCCAATTTACCGGGGGCTGCAGTGATTGGATTCAAAGCGGAGGGTATGGACGACCAGGGTATCCTTATTGATGGAGTTCTTGAAGACGTCGCAACAATTTCGTTGAATTTAAAAGCTCTGCTGTTTTCCTGTGATGCAGAAGGCATTATTACTCTGCATATCTCCCAGAAAGGACCTGCAACAATCAAAGCTGCGGACATCGATTGTCCGGAAGATGTATTTGCAGTAGATCCGGAGCAGGTAATCTGCAATCTTGAAAAGGGCGCATCTTTTGAAATGGATTTATATCTAACTACAGGATATGGATATCACAGCGCCTTGGAAGTCAAGAAAGATTACGATTTATCAGATGATATTTATGCCCTGGATGCCCTGTTTACACCGGTTCGCTCAGCTGATTATTTATCTGAGCCGGCTCGTGTCGGGCAGGACGCAAAATATGACAAGGTTCATATCAACGTAACAACTAATGGAACGATAACGCCTTTGCAGGCAATTAGCAGTGCAGCAGACATTCTTTCCGGCAGCATGGAGAATGTGATCGCATTAGGTACGCTGCATTTAAATGAGAGCTTTATGATTCAGCAGACAGCTGAAGAAACCGCTAAAAAGGTCAACACGATGATGATTGAGGATCTCGATCTTTCTGTTCGTTCCTATAACTGTTTAAAACGCGCAGGTATCCAGACAGTGGATGAACTGACACAGAAAACAGAAGATGAAATGATGCATGTGAAAAACTTAGGTAAAAAGTCGCTGAAAGAAGTAAAGGATAAGATGTTCCAGTTGGGCTTATTCTTTAAATCTTATGAATAAACAGGAGGACGCAAGATGCAAAATCGTAAACTTGGCCGTAAATCCGATCATAGAAATGCTTTATTAAGAAATATGGCAACATCTTTGATTATCGCAGAACAGATTGAAACTACTGAAATGAAGGCAAAGGAATTAAGCGCTGTTATGGACAGCCTGGTAACTTTGGCAAAACGTGGAGATCTGCATGCACGTCGTCAGGCAGCTGCCTACGTTCGTAACGTAGAAGTTGACGACAAAGGAACAACCGCATTACAGAAGCTGTTCAACGAAATCGGTCCGAAATATGCAGACCGTAACGGTGGCTACACCCGCGTAGTGAAGACAAGAATTCGTCGCGGTGATGCAGCTCCGATGGCTATTGTACAATTTGTAAAGTAAAAAAAAATCAGGTCATTTAATTTGACCTGATTTTTTTATGGTAAATTGGATTGAATGGCTTCGCGATAGATTTCGTACCATTCTTCACGGCTTAATGTGATATCGGCTCCCTTGCACAAATCAGCCAGATGAGATGGGTTTGCCGTACCTGCGATTGCCTGAATGCCGGCCGGATGGCGGACAATCCAAGCTGTAACTACTGCAGCCTTGGAAATATTATATTTCTGCCCGATTCTTTCTAAGCAGTCATTTAATCCCTGGTAATCCGGATTATCTAAGAATGTTCCTTCTGCCCAGGATGCCTGTAACATAGACCATGCCTGCAAGGTGATATTCTTTAAACGGCAGTATTCCAAAAGACTACCATCGTGGTCAATACCATGAACATCATCTTTCATATTCACAAAGAATCCATTGGATAAGATCCCTGAATTGACCGGATTGAATTGGATCTGGTTAATGATCAATGGCTGATCGATATATTTCTGCATCATTTCAATCTGCATGGAATTCACATTCGACAAACCGAAATATTTAACCTTACCTTCATTATACAGGGTGTTAAATGCGTCATTTACCTCTTCAAATTCCATTAGGGTATCAGGTCTATGAAGCAATAAAACATCGATATAACCGCATTGCAGGCGTTCCAGAGAGGCGTTTACACTATTTAAAATGTGTTCTTTAGAGAAGTCATAGTAGCTGCCTTTTTCCGTAAAGCGAATTGCACATTTTGTCTGGATGATCATTTTTTCGCGCAGTTCAGGATGTGCTTTTAATACTTCACCGAAGATAGCTTCACTTTTTCCACCACCGTAAATATCCGCATGATCAAAAAAGTTAATTCCGTTATCCAGTGCACTCTGAATTAATTCATACAATTGGTCTGTACTTAAACCGGCAGTTCGCATGTTTCCCATAATAACCTGGGAAGCTTTCAATTTGTTTTGGATCGTAATGTACTTCATTATTGTCATCCTCCTGTTTTAAGTATAACATTCAAGGTTATCGGATTATATATTTTTTAGAAAATGGTGTACAATAAGAACATGTTGATGACAATAGATTCCCTGACAAAATATATAAATGAAAAATGCATTGTGAAAAATGCATCCTTTACATTGGATGAACAGGATAAGGTTGCTTTGATCGGTGTAAACGGAACCGGTAAAAGTACCATGTTAAAGATACTGGCCGGTAAAGAACCGTATGATGAAGGTACCATTTTAAGAAAAAATGGATTAAGAACCCATTATCTGCCTCAAAATCCGGTATTCCATGAATCAACCGTTTGGAAGGAAATGGAATATGTCAATTCGCAAAACCAATTTCCGGTCGAAGAATATGAAATCAAATCTATTTTGACAAAACTCGGACTCAACGATTTTGAAATGGAAATTGAAACCATGTCCGGAGGGCAGAGAAAGCGCTTAGCCCTGGCATCTTCCTTGATGACAGAGTGTGACGTATTACTGTTAGATGAGCCAACCAACCATTTGGATAACGATATGGTAGAATGGCTGGAAAATTATTTGAAATCCTTTAAAAATGCGATTCTAATGGTAACTCACGACCGTTATTTTTTAGACCGTATCTGTACCAAGATTATTGAACTGGACCAGGGTGAGCTCTATGTTCATAAAGGAAATTATCAAACCTACTTAACGGATAAAGAAACGCGTCTGGAACTTGAAAGTCTTCAAAGACAGAAACATAAAAATCTATATACCAAAGAGTTAGCCTGGGTTCGTGCCGGAGTACAGGCAAGAAGTACGAAATCCAAGTCTAGACTTCAAAGATTTGAAGAGCTTCGTCAAGTGCGCTTCAAGGAACAGGAAAAGAGTCTGGAATTAGTTCCTTACGCAAAGCGTTTAGGTAAAAAGACAATTGAATGGAATGACATCAGTTTTGGATATGATAATTTGTTGTTTAAAGATTTTTCTTATAATTTACTTAGAAATGACCGCATAGGAATTATCGGGCCTAATGGCTGTGGAAAAACGACTTTATTACATGTACTGGCAGGAGAACTTGAACCGCTGTCGGGCAGCATTTCCTTTGGAGAAACGGTATCTATCGGCTTTTTCAGACAGGGTGATGAGGCAGTAGATACATCACAGCGGATGATTGACTATATCGAAGAAACAGCCCACGTGGTGCAGTTAAAAAAACAGACATTAACGGCTGCCCAGATGTTAGAGCGCTTCTTATTTGATCGAAGCACGCATTATACGACAATTGACCGCTTATCCGGTGGAGAAAGAAGACGCTTGTATTTATGTAAGGTATTGATGCAGGCACCCAATGTCTTATTTTTGGATGAGCCTACTAATGACTTAGATCTTTTGACACTGGAGGTATTGGAAGATTATTTGGATGATTTCCCGGGTATCTTTGTTACTGTCAGTCATGACCGCTATTTCCTTGACAGGGTAGTAGATAAGATCTTTGTGATGGAACCGGATCAAACGATATCTGAATATCCTGGAGGCTACAGCGATTATTTAATCAAATCACAGGACCAGAAAAAAGAGGTTATTGTAGAAAAGAAACAGTGGAAAAAAGCACGAAAACCATCTTTAACCTATATGGAGAAAAAGGAATTGGAATCCTTAACAGAAATGATGGATAATCTTGAGATAGAAATTGAGCGATTAGAAAAGGAAATGGGTGAAGCCGGAAATGATTTTTCTAAATTAGATGCTTTATCGAAACAAAGGGATGCAGCTGAAGAAAAAATGGAAGAAGCAACCTTGAGATGGATGGAATTGGAAGAAAAAAGAGAAGGCGAGTAGTAAATCGCCTTCTTTGTTTATTCGCCGTATGTTTCTACACGGATAACACCGTCAATATTTTTGATCTCGTTCATCGTTTCATCGCTCATTTTTCCGGACATATCCAGAATTGTATAAGCGATTTCACCGCGTGATTTATTGACCATGTTGTTGATATTTACTTTTTCTTTACCTACAGCAGCTGTAATTTGAGAAAGCTGTGTCGGAATGTTTTTATGGAAGATACATACACGATGACCGCCATTGTAATCTAAGATGCAGTTTGGCATGTTTACAGAGTTTTTGATGTTACCGTATTTCAGGTAATGTTTCATTTCCTGGCAGGCCTTAACTGCACAATTGAGTTCGCTCTCTTCGGTAGAGGCACCTAAATGCGGCATACCGATTACGTTTTCATTTTTCATCAGTTCAGCAGTAGGGAAGTCAGTAACATACTTAGCTACTTTACCGCTTTCTAATGCTTCAAGGATATCTTCGTTGTTTACTAATGGTCCGCGGGCGAAGTTTAAGATCTTTACGCCTTCCTTCATGATGGCGATGGAATCTTTATTGATAGTATCCTTGGTAGAATCATTCAAAGGAACATGTAAAGTGATGAAATCACACTTGCGGAAAATATCTTTAATATCCTTTACATGGATAACGTAGCGGGAAAGATCCCATGCGTTATCTACAGATAAATAAGGGTCATATCCATATACTTCCATACCGAAGCGCAAAGCCAGGTTGGCAACACGGATACCGATTGCGCCAAGTCCGATGATACCAAGTGATTTTCCCATTAATTCATTACCGGCATATAACTTCTTCTGTTTCTCCACAGTCTTTAATAAATATGGGTTATCAGTTTGTGTTTTTGACCATTCAATACCGTGATAGATATCACGACTTGCCAGTAACATTCCGGCAAATACAATTTCCTTTACGGCATTGGCATTGGCACCCGGTGTATTAAATACAACGATACCTTTTTCTGTGCATGCGTCTAAGTCAATGTTGTTGACACCGGCACCGGCACGGCTGATAGCCTTTAATTCCGGGTTGTACTCGATGTCGTGAAGGTTGGCACTGCGTACCACAATTCCTTCCGGATTTTCCATATCATCGGAGTAAACGAATTCATCATCGAATTCATTTAAACCTAATTCTGCAATGTTGTTGTAAAGCTTAATTTTATGCATGATTATTGATTCTCCTCTTCGAATTTCTTCATGAAGGCAACTAATTTTTCAACACCTTCGATTGGCATAGCGTTATAGATAGATGCACGCATACCACCAACAGATCTGTGACCTTTTAAGTTCACAAAGCCGGCAGCTTCTGCCTCTTTGATGAATTTTGCGTTTAATTCATCGCTGTCTGTTACAAACGGTACGTTCATTAAAGAACGGTCTTCTTTACGAACGGTACCATGGAACATCTTAGAAGAATCTAAGAAATCATATAATACAGCAGCTTTCTTTTCGTTTCTTTTTTTCATTGCCTCTAAGCCACCCATTTTCTTGATCCATTTGAAGACTTTTCCGCAAATGTAGATTGTGTAGCATGGAGGTGTGTTGTATAAAGAATCAGCATCTGCCTGGGTTTTCCATTTCAACATGGTCGGAGTGCCTTCTAATACATCATCCGTAATTAAATCTTCACGGATTACTGCGATGACTACACCTGCAGGACCTACGTTTTTCTGTACGCCACCGTATACAACGGCATACTTTGAAACATCCATTGGCTCTGATAAGAAGCAGGAAGATACATCGGATACAAGATCTTTTCCTTTTGTGTTAGGAAGGGTCTTAAATTTTGTACCGTAGATCGTATTGTTTTCGCAGATATATACATAATCCATATCATCTGTGATCGGTAAATCGGAGCAATCCGGAATATAAGAGAAAGTCTTATCGGCAGAAGATGCTAACTCAACAGCTTCACCGTAAATTTTTGCTTCCTGATATGCTTTTTTAGCCCATTGACCGGTAATGATGTAACCAGCTTTTTTGTTTTTCATCATGTTCATCGGAACTTCCGCAAAGAACTGGGAAGCACCGCCCTGAAGGAATAATACTTTATAGTTATCCGGAACGTTTAATAATTCACGGAAATCTTTTTCTGCTTCTTTAATGATATTATCGTAAACTTTAGAACGATGTGACATCTCCATAACGGATTGACCGGAACCCTGGTAATCCAGCATTTCTGCTGCAGCTTCTTTTAATACTTCTTCCGGTAAAACCGCCGGACCGGCGCTAAAGTTATAAACTCTTGTCATACTCTCACCATGGCAGATATCTCTGCCTTCCTTTCTGTCAACAAGAACGATTATACTATTTATAAATAATAATGCAAGTAGTTGTTAATTAAATATAAACATATGTTCACGAGATATGAACAATAATGAAATAGTGGTAAAGAAAAAGAGACTTTTTCAAAGGAAGGTGTGTTTTCTTCAGTTAAATTTAGTTCTTTATGTTAAAATATCAGCATGAATAAAGAGAAAAAAGGAAAGAAAAAGATTCGTTTCGTGTCTGTTCTTCTCTTAGTCATGTGCTTAGCGGTCGTAGGATTAACTGGATATACGTATATGACAATCAAGGGGGTTTCATTCCATCTTCCTAAGATCAGCTTCTTTGACAAAAAAGATAAAGAAGAGGAAACGACAGGAAAAGAGCCATCTTCTTTCACCTTTATCGGTGTAGGGGATAATTTAATTCACGGAGCTATCTGGTACCAGCAGGAACAAGCTGGAATATCACCGTTCAACTTTGATGCGGATTATGAATTGACACTTCCGTATTCACAAGGTGCAGATTTAGCTTTTATTAACCAGGAAACAATTTGTGCCGGTGCCGTTCAGGAATTGTCACACTATCCGATGTTTAACGGACCGACGGAGATCTTGGATGCGGTAGCTAATGCCGGATTTGACTGGATGGCAGTCAGTTCGAACCATACAATGGATGCCGGACCGGATGCCTTACTCTATCATCTTCAATATATTCAGGATACCTATCCGGATATGCGTGTTACCGGTTCTCACTTAAGTGAAGAGGCAGCCAATACGCCGATTGTGATTGAAGTGAATGGAATCAAGGTTGGACTTCTTGGAATGACTTATGGTCTAAATGGAATGATGTTACCGGAAGATATGCCATGGCTTGTAGATATCACGGATGAAAATTTAATTCGTGAGCGCATGGCACAGTTGGATGAAGTCAGCGATGTTCAATTGGTATCGATGCACTGGGGTACAGAGTATTCCAATGATGTCGATGACAACCAGAGAGAATTAACAACATTATTAAATGAATTAGGTGCTGAAGTTATTATCGGAACCCATCCGCATGTAATAGAAACCGCAGAAATCTATCATGGTGATAAGCAGGATACCTTAGTTTATTATTCATTAGGTAACTTCTTAAGTGCCCAGGACGCTCCGGAGCGTATGGTAGGTGGAATGGCTAACTTCACATTGAATTATGATTTCGATACAAAGACAACCACATTTACTGATGTAAAATTCATTCCAACTATTACATGGTATGACAATGCATGGAACTTTAGAACAACAACAATTCATGAGTATACGGAAGATTTGGCAGCTACACACAGCTTAGGTGTTACAAGAGAATTTGTTCAAGAGTATGTATCAGGTGTTGTCGGAAGTCCGGAGGGAATTGAGGTTGTTCTTGAATGACAGGACAGAAAACCGTAGCAGAAAATCGTCAGGCACGACATGAATATGAGCTGTTCGACCGTTTTGAAGCGGGTATTGAATTAAAGGGTACTGAGATCAAAAGCATCCGCAAAGGCAAAGTTCAGTTAAAGGACAGCTATATCAGCATCGTGAATGGGGAAGCGTATATTAAAGGTATGCATATCTCTCCTTATGAATTTGGAAACAGGTTCAATCATGAGGAAACAAGAGATAGACGTCTGCTTCTGCATAAAAAAGAAATTTTAAAATTAGATCAATCTTCCCGTTTAAAGGGATATACCGTTGTACCTTTACGCATCTATTTATCGAAGGGTCTTGCGAAAATGGAGATTGCCTTAGCCAGAGGTAAAAATCTTCATGATAAACGTGAATCTCAGAAGATTAAAGATGCCAAAAGGGAAATTGAAAAAGCCTTGAAAAAGAGTTACTAAAGTGTTAAGCTTTAGTACCCATGGGGGTGTTTTTGGTATTCGATGAGTAAACGTTTGGATTGAGCCACAGCCGCGAAGGAACGCGTTATAACCAAATTAAATTAAACGCTAAAACAAATTTCGCTAACATCTTTGGTGCAAACCAGAGCTTAGCTTTTGCTGCTTAATTTTAGTCTAAGTTGACTTGCAGCCTGCCCGTTAGATTTCGCTTTCTTATCTGATGGGATGTGTCTCGAAAAGAAGCTAGAAGTTATGCCTGATCAGCCTCTGTTTTCGAACCACCGTTGATCAACCCATATGTGATCGTGTCCATCCGATGCATATGGTGATTTGATGGAATAAGCTGTAAACGCTCTCTCGTGGGACTTTACTTAGACAGGAGTTCGACCCTCCTCACCTCCACCACAAGAAAGTTAAAAGTGTCAAAAATGCTTTATATAAAGCAGATTTGGCACTTTTTATTTTGTACGAAAGTCAATTTGAGCAACAAATTGAGCAACAATTTTGAAAAAATGTCAATTTTAGAGTC
>JAGAWH010000026.1 GCA_017941505.1 Faecalicoccus sp.
AGAGGGCAAATTCTATAAAATTTTTTCTAAAATGTGGAAAAACCCTATTGACAAGATTTTTCAACATTTATCGGTGAATAGTAACACATAATTGCACTATATCTATAAATCCGTATAAGATTATCCATTCCCCTTATATTTAAGAGAGATTTTCTAAGATTTATAATGTGCAGATCATTGTCTTTTTTTTTGCGTTTTACCCTATTCAATGACAATGCACTCACTTCCATATATATGTATATTAGATGTAAAGAATTGACTCATCGCCTTTGCCAGATGCTCAATATCTTTATATCCAGCCGTTTCATACGATGAATGCATTGCCAGCTGTGCTAAGCCGATATCCACAGTAGGAATGCTGACCTTGGTGTTAGATAAATTACCCAGTGTAGATCCTCCTGTCATATCACTTCGATTGGCAAATCTCTGGACCGGTACATCTGCCATTTCACAGATTTTCTTAAAGATAGCTCTGCTTAATGCATCTGTTGCGTATTTCTGGTTACCGTTTTCCTTGATGACGATACCTTTATTCATTAATGCATAGTTTTCGGCATCGGTTTTCTCAGGATGGTTTGGATGCAGGGCATGCGCATTATCCGCACTGACCATAAAGGATCCTGCTAACATCGTATAGAATTCTTCTTCGCTCTTTTGTAATCCGTTTGTGATACGTCGAAGCGTGTCATATAAGAAAGTACTTAAAGCTCCCTGCTTTGTGCCGGAACCTACTTCTTCATTATCAAAAACAGAACATACCGCAATGCAAGAAGGATTCGATTCAATAAATCCGATTAGGTTTCCGTAAACACACTGCAGATCATCTAAATGTCCGCCACAGATAAATTCATCCTTCCACCCAACAATGGCCGGTTTTTGACGATTAACCAAATATAGATCTTTTCCTACGATCTGATCTGCTTCTACTCCAATAGATCCCGCAATCATCTTATTAAAGTCATCGGCTTTCAACTCACCTGCAGAGAAAAGCGAAATGAGATCTACCTGACGGTTGAATTTATATCCGTCATTTACCGTGCGATTCATGTGAATGGCAAGACTAGGAATCATTAAAATATCCTTATCTATATATAATAGGTGGGATTCTAATTTGTTCCCTTTATCGACCATCACCCTTCCGGCAATTGTCAAAGGGCGATCTAACCATGTCGAATCAATCATACCTCCGTATCCTTCCGTATTGATACGAAGATAATCCTTCGGCCCTTCCAGTACACTGATATCCTTTACTTTATATGATGGTGAATCGCTGTGAGCTGCACTGATTTGAAAATGGGTATTCTCTATATCCTGAGGAATTTGAAAGGCCATAATAGAGGAACCGTTTCTTATTGTAAATCCCTTTATGCCGGGCTTGATGTTCCATAGCTCATATTCCGGATAATATTGATATCCCTCTTTTTCAAGAATCTTACGAATAGAATCAATCACATGAAACATGCTTGGTGAATTTTCCAGAAAGTTTAATAACCCATCTTGTATGTTTTTCATATTAATCCTGCCTTCCATATACACAAAAAGGTGATGAACAAATTCATCACCTATAGTTGTTTCTAAAAATTATTCGAAGATTTCGATAACGTTTCCTGCACCTACAGTGTGTCCACCTTCACGGATAGAGAAACGAGTACCGTTTTCGATAGCGATCGGAGCGATCAATTCAACGTTCATTTCAACGTTATCACCAGGCATAACCATGTCAGTTCCTTCAGGAAGAGTAATAACACCAGTTACGTCAGTTGTACGGAAATAGAACTGAGGACGATAGTTAGAAACGAATGGAGTGTGACGTCCACCTTCTTCTTTAGTCAGTACGTAAACCTGAGCTTTGAAGTGAGTGTGTGGATGTACTGATCCAGGTTTAGCTAATACCTGTCCACGCTGAATAGCATCACGTGCGATACCACGAAGTAATGCACCAATGTTGTCACCAGCCTGAGCAACGTCTAACTGCTTGTGGAACATTTCCAAACCAGTTAATACTGTAGTCTGAGTTGGCTTAATACCTACGATTTCAACCTGGTCATTTAAGTGAGCCTGTCCACGTTCAACACGTCCAGTAGCTACTGTACCACGACCGGAGATAGTCATAACGTCTTCGACTGCCATTAAGAAAGGCTTATCGATGTCACGTACAGGATCTGGAATGAATTCGTCAACTGCATCCATAAGTTCAGTGATAGAACCAGTGTAAGCAGGATCGCCTTCCAAAGCCTTTAATGCAGAACCACGGATTACCGGGCAGTTGTCGCCGTCGAATTCGTACTCTGTTAATAATTCACGAACTTCCATTTCAACTAAGTCGATTAACTCTTCGTCATCAACCATGTCGCACTTGTTCAAATAAACAACGATGTAAGGAACGCCTACCTGACGAGCAAGTAAGATGTGCTCACGAGTCTGAGGCATAGGTCCATCAGATGCAGCTACTACTAAGATAGCTCCGTCCATCTGAGCGGCACCAGTGATCATGTTCTTGATGTAGTCGGCATGGCCCGGGCAGTCAACGTGTGCATAGTGACGCTTGTCAGTTGAGTATTCAACGTGTGCAGTGTTGATTGTGATACCACGTTCTTTTTCTTCTGGGGCACCATCGATCTGGCTGTAATCAGTAAACTTAGCCTGACCTTTTTCTGATAATACTTTTGTGATAGCAGCAGTTAAAGTTGTTTTACCATGGTCAACGTGTCCGATTGTACCAATGTTAACATGCACCTTACTTCTGTCAAATTTTTCCTTTGCCATTGTAATATCCTCCTATTTGTTTAATACATGCAAAATCATTTTAATTCAAGTATCTGTTAAAAGCAACTAGTTTTCCTTTGAATTCGCTTTGATGATTTTTTCAGAAATACTCTTTGGACATTCTGAATAATGATCGAACTTCATGGAATAGTTGCCTCGACCCTGAGTGAATCCACGAAGGTCTGTAACATAACCAAACATTTCTGAAAGTGGAATCATTGCACGTACGATTACGGCATTTCCTCTTTCTTCCTGGTCAGTGATCTGACCACGACGGCTGGATACGTCACCCATAACGCTTCCTAAGTATTCATTTGGGGCAGTAACTTCTACGAACATAATAGGCTCTAATAATACTGGGTTACATTTCTTAGCAGCTTCACGAAGTGCCATGCTTGCTGCGATCTTATAAGCCATTTCACTAGAGTCAACATCATGGTAAGATCCGTCGAACAATGTTGCTTTGACATCGATTACCGGATATCCAGCTAACATACCGTTCTCCAGAGCATCTTTCAAACCTTCTTCAGTCGGTTTGATATATTCGCGTGGTACGGTACCACCAACAATCGCATCAACGAATTCAAAGCCTTTGCCTTCATTTGGCTCAAACTTGATCCATACATGACCATATTGACCACGACCACCGGACTGACGGATATAACGTCCTTCACAGTCAGCAGTTGAGCGGATTGTTTCGCGATAAGCTACCTGAGGCTGTCCAATGTTTGCCTCAACTTTAAATTCACGGCGCAGACGGTCAACGATGATGTCTAAGTGAAGTTCACCAACACCGGCGATAATTGTCTGTCCTGTTTCTTCGTTTGTATAAGTTTTGAAAGTAGGGTCTTCTTCAGCCAATTTATTTAAGGCAAGTCCCATCTTATCCTGGTCAGCTTTTGTTTTAGGTTCCAGTGATAATTCGATAACCGGTTCAGGGAATTCCATAGATTCCAAGATGATCGGCTTCTTTTCATCACATAAAGTATCACCTGTTGTAGTGATCTTTAAACCAACAGCTGCCGCGATATCACCGGCCCATACCTGTTCGATTTCACGACGGGCATTGGCGTGCATCTGCACGATACGGCCGAAACGCTCACGCTTATTTTTTGAAGAGTTCAAAACATAAGAACCTGAGGTTGCAGTTCCGGAATAAACACGGAAGAAAGACAACTTACCAACAAATGGGTCTGTTGCGATCTTGAACGCAAGTGCTGAGAACGGCTCTTCATCACTTGGATGACGCTCGTCAGCTTCTCCATCCAATGTAGTACCTTTGATTGCAGGTACATCTAATGGACTTGGAAGGTAGTCAACAACTGCATCCAATACCATCTGAACGCCTTTGTTCTTATATGCAGATCCGCATAATACTGGGAAGAAATCACCATTACATACCGCAATACGCAGAACTCGGCGGATTTCAGAAATTTCTGGTTCTTCACCCTCTAAAACAACCATCATCAGGTCTTCGTCATAGTCTGCTAAGTATTCCAGTAATTTCAAACGGTAATCTTCCATCAAATCAACTGATTCTTCCGGTACCGGAATTTCAGTGATGATGCGTCCGTAATCACCGCTGAACATATATGCTTTACGTTCGATGATATCAATGATACCTTCGAAATCGCTTTCTGCACCGATTGGTAACTGGATTGGGCATGACTTTGCACCTAAACGATCAATAATTGTGTTGCATGACATGATGAAGTCAGCACCAGTCGCATCCATCTTATTTACAAATACAATTCGCGGCACACCATATGTAGTTGCCTGACGCCAAACGGTTTCAGTCTGCGGTTCTACACCGGCTTTCGCATCCAATACCGTAACTGCTCCATCCAATACACGTAAAGAACGTTCTACTTCAACCGTAAAGTCAACGTGACCCGGTGTATCGATAATGTTAATACGGCATTCATTGCCGGTTCCATCCAGCTTTTTCCAATGACATGTCGTTGCTGCAGATGTAATTGTGATGCCTCGTTCCTGCTCCTGGGCCATCCAGTCCATTGTACTGGCACCATCATGTGTCTCACCGATTTTATGGTTAACACCGGAATAATAGAGGATGCGTTCAGTTGTTGTGGTTTTCCCGGCATCAATATGAGCCATGATTCCGATGTTTCTCGTATTTTCTAACGAATATTCTCTAGGCATACAACTGTCCTCCTATTTTACCAGCGATAATGAGCAAATGCTTTATTTGCCTCAGCCATTCTATGGGTATCATCTTTCTTCTTAACAGAAGCGCCTACACCATTAGATGCATCGATGATTTCAGCAGCTAAACGCTGTTCCATAGTCTTTTCATTACGTAAACGTGCATAGTTAACGATCCAACGAAGTCCTAATGTTAAACGACGTTCATCACTTACTTCAACCGGTACCTGGTAGTTTGCACCACCGACACGTCTAACCTTCAATTCTAATTGTGGCATTACATTTTCTAATGCCTGTTCGAAAACTTCCATAGGAGGTTTTCCTGTTTTTACTTCTACGATATCAAACGCATTGTATAAGATCGTCTGCGCTACACCCTTTTTACCGTCAATCATGATTTTATTGATTAAACGTGTAACCAGTTTGGAGTTATACATAGGATCGACTAATACATCACGTTTGGCAATGTGTCCTTTTCTAGGCATTTAAATTTCTCCTTTCAAGATTGACTTTTACTTCTTAGGTCTCTTTGTTCCGTATAATGAACGTCCCTGACGGCGTTCATTTACACCAGCACAGTCAAGAGTACCACGGATAATATGATAACGTACACCTGGCAAATCCTTAACACGGCCGCCGCGGATTAATACAACGGAGTGTTCCTGCAGGTTGTGTCCGATACCCGGAATATAAGCTGTTACTTCCATTCCGTTACTTAAACGAACACGGGCATACTTACGAAGAGCTGAGTTAGGCTTCTTCGGAGTCATTGTACCAACACGAGTACAAACGCCACGTTTCTGTGGGCTCTTCTCATTTGTTGGACGGGACTGCAGTGAGTTGTAACCACGGTTCAAAGCAGGTGACTTTGATACATTCTGACTGGCCTTACGACCTTTACGAATCAACTGATTGATTGTAGGCATAAGATCCTCCTTCCAATTTTTAAACACACGTTTCCGGGTGTGTCTTTTTACTCCCTTTTTAATAGGGTCCTTCGACCCTTTTTACGCATGCATTAGTAAGATACTATTTTTACCATCCCTTGTCAAACTTTTTTTAATAATTTGCTCTGTTTTATTTATAAACTACTATAATGGAATCAGAAAGAAGGAATACTATGAAACATTCGATTATCTTTTTCGATATGGACGGTACGCTTTACCAGACAGAACATGACATCATTCCCGAGTCTGCCTTACACTCCATCCAAAAATTAAAGGAGAACGGATACATTGTATGTGCTGCCACAGGACGCCCATTGAATCAGATGAAATTGATTTTGGAAAGAGTTCGCTTTGATTATTATATCTTAATTAACGGAGGATATATTCTGGATGGATCTTTCAATGAAATCGGTACCTACCCTATCGACAAACAATCTGTAGAAGATTTGGTTACATTGGCAAAAGCCAACGATTATGGATTGATGTTCCACTTTGGGGATGCCACTTATATTTATAACGATTTTTATCCGATGTATGATTTCTGTAAATACTGTAATGTGCTGGATTCTTTATTCTATGATATTAACCAGACCTATCACAGAAGACATCCGGCTTACAATGCCGTATTGATGGTCAAAGATGAAACCGGTTTAAAAGAATTCATGAAAAATCATCCAAATCTTCGAAAAGATTTGATCAACGTAAAAACCGATGGATTCTGTTTTGACATCTTTAATGCCGACAACGATAAATCCAACGGTGTTGAAACAATATTAAAAAAGAATTCTCTAACCTGGTCAGATGCCGTATGTATCGGCGACAGCACCAACGATATCGAAATGCTCCAAAAAGCAGATGTCGGAATTGCGATGGGAAATGCCAGCGATTATGTGAAAAGCTTTGCCGATTTTGCGACAACCGATATATATCATGACGGTATCTATAACGCAATCAAAGCGGTTCTTTCGAAAGATGAATGATCCGCTGGGCAAGAAGCTCTGCTTCTTTACTGTCGTGCGTTACATAAATCAAGGTCATGTGCATTGTTTCCTGTAAAGAGATGATTTCATCGATCATCTCTTTTTTTAATGTTTCATCTAAGGAATTGAGTGCCTCATCCATTAATAAAAGATCCGGGTCTTTCATCAATGCCCTGCCAAGAGCCACTCTCTGCTTCTGGCCGCCGGAAAGCGTTTCGGTTTTCTGATTGAGAAATCCATCCGCTTTTACCAGTTTAGAAACCGATTGAATCTTTGTATCATACTGTATATTTAGATCCATACCATACGCGATGTTTTCATAGGCAGTCAAATGATCAAAAATCATTAAATCCTGGAATACCATCGATACCGTTTTGCATGAGCCTAAATCCAGCTCGCCGCTTGTTTTGTTTTCAAGTCCGGCCAGTATTCGAAGCAAAGTTGTCTTACCACACCCGGATGGACCCAGAATCACAGTACGCTTTCCTTCTTCTATTTCCAAAGAGATATTATTTAATGCGCATATTCCATTATCATACACTTTTGTAAGGTTACTTATTTTTATCATATTTCAAGTATACAATGATTTGACATAAAAAAAACCCGCAGTTTTTACTGCAGGCTGTGTTTTAAGATAATTACTTAATTTCAACTGTAGCGCCAGCTTCAACCAGTTTGTTCTTGATTTCTTCTGCTTCTTCTGGGCTGATGTTTTCTTTGATGTTTGCAGGAGCGCCATCAACCAATTTCTTAGCATCAACAAGTCCAAGACCAGTGATTTCACGAACAGCCTTGATAACTTTAACCTTAGTGTCACCGATTGTAGCTAATACAACTGTAACTTCGCTTGGTCCTTCGTCAACTACTTCAGCAGCA